>DAOPQX010000011.1:0-24198 GCA_035348395.1 Vicinamibacterales bacterium
CATCCTGCCCGCCGTCCTCTACTTCCGCGACCGCGGCATCGTCGCGGTGACCAGCGAGAACTTCGACGGCGAGTGGATTGCCCGCCTCATGCGGCGCTTCGGCTACGCCGCGGCCCGCGGATCGACCAGCCGCGGCGGCAGCCGCGCCCTCATCCAGCTGCGCCGCGACATGGCCGCGGGACGGCCGGCCGCCTTCACCGTGGACGGCCCGCGCGGCCCGGCGCGACGGGCGCAGGCTGGCGCCGTCTGGCTGGCCAAGGCGACCGGCAACCCGGTGGTGCCCTTTCACATCGAGGCCGCCCGGGGCTGGGAACTGCCCAGCTGGGATCGCGGCCTCATACCCCGCCCCTGGAGCCGCGTGGCCATCGTCCTCGGTGCCCCGCTCGAGGTGCCTGGCGACGCGGACCCGGGTGGGATCGAGGCGGCACGCGCCGAGCTGGAACGGCGGCTGGCCGCGCTCGAGGACGAGGCCCTCGCGCTGCTGGCTGGCTGATCGGCGGCACGGCGTCCCCCGACGCCCCGCGCGACAGGGACGCCGCAGGGCTAAAGCCCCGCGTGACGGACGCCGCCGCCGGGCAAGAGCCTGCGCTACGGTGCTGACGCCTGCCTGTCGAGCTGGCTCCCGCCGGGTATAATCACAGGATTCTGGAGGACGTGTTCGTGCGCGAGTACAGACCGCTGGAGCTGGATCGGAAGTGGCAGCAGCGCTGGGCCGAAACCCGGGCCTTCGAGGTGAGCGAAGACGCGGGCAAGCCGAAGTTCTACTGCCTGGAGATGTTCGCCTACCCGTCGGGCCACGCCCACATCGGGCACGTCCGCAACTACACGATCGGCGACGTGATGGCCCGGCTGAAGCGAATGCGCGGCTTCAACGTGCTGCACCCCTTCGGCTGGGACGCCTTCGGCCTGCCGGCCGAGAACGCCGCGATCAAGGGCGGGCTGCACCCCGAGGCGTCCACCCGCGCCAACATTGCCCACATGAAGGGTCAGCTGCAGCGGATGGGGATCAGCTACGCGTGGGATCGCGAGGTGGCGACCTGCGACCCCGAGTACTACCGCTGGAACCAGTGGCTGTTCCTCAAGATGCTGGAGCGCGGCCTCGCGTTCCGGCGGCTGGCGCCGGTCAACTGGTGCCCGAGCTGCCAGACCGTCCTCGCCAACGAGCAGGTCGTCGGAGGCGGGTGCTGGCGCTGCGGGACGGAGGTCGCCACCCGGAACCTCGAGCAGTGGTTCCTCCGCATCACCGAGTACGCGCAGGAGCTGCTCGACGCCACCGGCGGCCTGACCGGCTGGCCCGAGAAGGTCCTGACGATGCAGCGGGAGTGGATCGGCCGGTCGGAGGGTGCGCGCGTGCGGTTCCCGCTGCTCGCCGCCGATCCCCAGCGGACCGATGGGGAGACGGGAATCGACATCGAGGTGTTCACGACCCGCATCGACACCATCTACGGCGCGACCTTCGTGCTGCTGGCGCCCGAGCACGAGCTGATCGAGCGTTTCGCCGCCGAGTCGCCCGACCCCGGCGCCTTCCGGGCGCAGGCGCAGCGCTTCCGGGCGCAGGACCGGATGGCCCGGTTGAGCGGCGAGATCGAGAAGGAGGGCTTCTTCACCGGCCGCTACGCCCGCAACCCGTTCACGGGGGCGGAGGTCCCCCTGTGGGTTGCCAACTTCGTGCTCGGCGAGTACGGCACCGGCGCGGTGATGGCGGTGCCGGCGCACGACCAGCGCGACTTCGAGTTCGCGAGGAAGTACGGCCTGCCCGTGACGGTCGTGATCCAGCCCGAGGCCGACGGCACCGTGGGCAGCCTGGACGGCGGCACGATGGGGGAGGCCTACGTCGAGGCCGGGCGCGTGGTGAACTCCGGCGAGTTCACGGGCCTGTGGTCCGTCGAGGCGATCGCGGCGATGACCGCCGCGGCCGAGGCCCGCGGGATCGGCTCCAGGACCGTCCAGTACCGCCTGAAGGACTGGGGCATTTCACGGCAGCGCTACTGGGGCACGCCAATCCCGGTCCTTTACTGCGGCGCGTGCGGCATCGTGCCGGTCCCGTACGAGCAGCTCCCGGTCGAGCTCCCGAGCGTCGCGGAGTTCAGCGGCCGCGGCAGCTCTCCGCTGGCCCAGGTGACCGAGTGGGTCGAGACGACGTGCCCGAAGTGCGGCGGCACGGCGAGGCGCGAGACCGACACGATGGACACGTTCTTCGACTCGTCGTGGTACTTCTACCGGTTCTGCGACCCGCACAACGATCGCCTCCCCTTCGATCCGGAGAAGGTGGCGTACTGGTGCCCGGTCGACTTCTACAGCGGCGGCGTGGAGCACGCCATCCTGCACCTGATCTACTCGCGCTTTTTCTGCCGGGTGTTCCGGGATCTCGGGATGGTGCAGCACGACGAGCCGTTCACCCGGCTGCTCACGCAGGGGATGGTGCTCGCGACCGACGGCAGCGCGATGTCGAAGTCGAAGGGGAATACGGTCGATCCGGACGACCTGATCGAGAGGTACGGCGCCGACGCGGTTCGCCTGTACGTCATGTTCATGGCGCCTCCCGAGAAGGAGGTGGCGTGGTCGGACGCCGGCGTCGAGGGGAGTGCGCGGTTCCTCGCGCGCGTCTGGCGGCTGGTGGACCACTGGAGCGACGCGGTGGCCGGGGCGCCGGCCGACTTCAGCCGGCTCGACCTGACCGAGGCGGAACAGGGCCTGCGCCGGGCGGCGCACGACACGATCCGCCGCGTCACGCACGACCTCGACCCGCGCGTCCACCTGAACACCGCCGTCTCGGCGCTGATGGAGCTGGTGAACGCCCTGTACGCGTTCTCCGAGGAACAGACCGGCCTGGGCGTCCCGGGGCGGCGAGCGGCGGGCACTGAGGTTCGTGCGGCCGAGCGCCCCGAGGCGCTCGCGGTGCTGCGAGAGGCGCTCGACGCGCTGGTGCTGATGCTCGCGCCCTTCGCGCCGCACACCGCCGAGGAGCTGTGGGAGATGCTCGGCCACCGCGACGGCCTCGCCTGCGCCGCCTGGCCCTCCTACGATCCCGTCGTCGCGCGGTCGTCGGAGATCGTCGTCCCCGTGCAGGTGAACGGGAAGCTGCGCGGACGCCTGACGGTGCCCGCCGACATCGGCGAGGACGCCCTGCGCGAGGCCGCGCTCGCCGAGGCCTCGGTGCGCGTGCACACCGCCGGCAAGACGGTGCAGAAGGTGATCGTCGCGCGCGGCAAGCTGGTGAACGTGGTGGCGCGGTGAGGCGGGTCTGCCGCGGGCCGGCGGAGGTCGGTGGGCTGAAGCGGACGTCTGGGGGAGGACTGGGATCGTGAACCGCTTTGCACGACTTCGAACAGCCGCCGTCGTCCTCGCCGCGTGCGTGTCCGCGTCGTGCGGGTACGCCCTCGCCGGCCGTGGCTCGTTCCTGCCCGACTCGATCCAGGTCATCGGCATCCCTAACTTCGGCAACCGCACGCCTTACCTCGAGGTGGAGCAGGTCCTCACCCAGCGCGTGCGCTCCGAGTTCATCGGCCGCGGCAAGTACAAGGTGCTGCCGCAGGACACCGGCGTGGACGCCGTCCTGGTGGCCGAGATCACCAACATCTCGATCGCGCCGGCGAGCTTCAACGAGGACCAGCAGGCCAGCCGGTACACGATCAGCGTCGTGGTCTCCGCGCGCCTGGTGGAGGCGGGCACCGACAAGGTGCTGTGGCAGAACCCGAGCCAGGTCTTTCGTGAGGAATACGCGCTGTCGAGCGGCGGCGAGAGCGTGCTCGATCCGGCCGCCTTCTTCGGCCAGTCGTCCAACGCGGTCGACCGCCTGGCGGCCGACTTCGCGCAGGCCCTGGTGACGGCGATCCTCGAGGCGTTCTAGGGGCTAGGGGGGGGGGGGGGGGGGCGGGGGGCTGGGGGCGGGGGGCGGGGGGCTGGGGGCTGGGGGCTGGGTTCGCGGATGGCAAGGGGCACACTGACCTCGGCGGCGTTTCGGCGCCAGATCGCCTCAGGCGAGCTGGGGCCTCTCTACCTGGTGACCGGCCCCGACGACGTGGAGATGAGCCGGCTGGCGGCCGCCCTCACCGAGTCGGTTCCCGAGGACTTCCGCGCCTTCAACGTCCACCGCTTCCACGGTACCGACAAGGTCACGCTGGCGCAGGTTCTCGACGCGGCCAGCGCCTATCCGCTGCTCGCGCCGCGCCGCGTGGTGCTGCTGCTGCAGGCCGGGCGCGTGCTCGGGAAGAAGGGCCAGGCCGACGACGAGCCGGAGGAGGCCGGGCCGGACGACGAGACCGTGGGGGAGGCCGTTGAGCGGCCCGGCGCGCCCCGAAAGACGGGCGGGCCCGCGCCGCTGCAGGTGCTCAAGCAGTACGCGGCGGCGCCGCACGATCACGCGACGGTTGCCATCTTCGCCCCGGGCCTGCAGCGTGCGTTCGAGGACATCGGCGGCCGCGCCGTGATGGTCTTCTGCGAACCCGACCAGGACCCGATCAACGACCTGGCCGCCGAGCACGGCGTCCGCTTCCACCCTGCGGCCGCACAGTTGCTCCGCCAGCGGGCGGGCGACGACCTGGAACGGCTGAAGGCCGACGCGGAACGGGTTCTTCTTTACGCGGCCGGCTCCCAGGTGATTACGCGGGAACAGGTGGAGGCGGTTTCGGGGCGGCAGGCCGCCGCGGGCGGACGTGCGCTCTGGGGCGCGGTGGCGGGCGGGCGGACGGCCGAGGCCCTTCGCGAGCTGAACCTCGAGATGGCCGAGGGGGCCGTGCCCTTCATGGTGCTGGGGCTCGTGCGATCGGCGGTGGAGCGGACCGTGAGCGGGCCGGCGCTGGCGGCGGCCTACGACGCGCTCCTGCGGACGGACCTGGCGCTGAAGAGCTCGGGCGGCGACCCGCAGGTCCTGCTGGAACGCCTGGTTGTGGAGATGTGCTCGCTGACCCAGTAGAACAGGCGTCCCCGCCTGTTCCCACAACAGGCGTCCCCGCCTGTTCCCACAACAGGCGTCCCGCCTGTTCTCACAACAGGCGTCCCCGCTTGTTCCGAGGCGCGGTCTTGGCGTGAGCGGGGCCGGAAGGCCGCCCGCCAGGGCGTTTCATCCGGCCTGCGGAGCGTTTGCTACGCCGAAAGCTTGTTGATGCCGACCTGGAGCCGCGACTTGTAGCGGGCGGCGGCATTGCGGTGGATGATGCCCTTGCCCGCCATGCGGTCGATGAGGGCGACGGTCTTCGAGAGCGCCCCGCGGGCCGTGTCGGCGTCCTTGGCGGCGACCGAGGCACGGATGCTCTTGATCGCGGTCCGGAGCTGCGAGCGGAACCGGCGGTTCTGTTCCCGGCGCTTGAGGCTCTGGCGGTGGGCCTTCAGTGCTGAAGCGTGGCTGGCCACAGTCGTTCTTCCCCTGTAATATCTGCGCGGCACGCCGGTCGCGTGGGGCGCCGGCACAAACGCCTATGATAGCATAGGCGGCCCGGCCGTAGGGGCCGTCCACGACCCCGGCTGCCGGCGGCGCCGCTGCCCGGGCGCAAGCCCTACTGTATCCGCCGCGAGCGTCCGAAACGTCCTGTGAGGGGCCGCCGCGCCGGCTGGCCCCGGAAAGCGGCATCGTGTCGATCTCGATCGTGGGCGGTCTCGAGGACATCATGTCGGCGATGGAGGTGCGCTGCCCGGCGGTGGCCGCTCACTGCCGCCGCGTGTCTCTCTACTCGGTCCGCCTCGCCACCCAGTATGGCCTCGACACCGAGACGGTCGAGGCCATCCGGGTGGGCGCGCTGCTCCACGACCTCGGCAAGCTCGAGGTGCCGCCGCGGCTGCTCGACAAGCCCGGCCGGCTCACCGAGCGCGAGTGGGACCGCCTGCGCCGGCATCCCGAGGCCGGTCTCGCGCTGGTCGATCGCCTCGGCTTCGACGCTCCAGTGGGCGAGATCGTCCTCTACCACCACGAGCGGTTCGACGGCAGCGGCTATCCCGACAGCCTGGCCGCCGAGCGCATCCCCTGGCCCGTTCGAATCGTCAGCGTGATGGACGCCTTCGACGCGTTGACCAGTCCGCGCCCGTACCGCGCGGCGCTCTCGCTCGACGCGGCCCGCTCGCTGCTCGCCCGCGAGGCGGGCACCCGCTACTGCCCCTGGGTGGTGGCGGGCCTTCTCTCGCTGCCGCGGCCGCTGCTCCACGGCGTCGCCTCCGAGCCGCCGCACCAGTGCCGTCCCGACGGCTGCCCCAGCCCCGCCGCGCTCCTGAAGGCGACCCAGGCGTGGAACCGCCATGCCGCGCTCGCCGATCACGGCTGCCTCTCCGCGACCGCCTGAGCGGAATCTCCCGGCCGACGGCTTCCGGCCAGGCCTGCGCCCGCGCTAAGATGCCACTTTCGCCATCGGAGCGGCATTCTTCCCAAGGTGTACTACATGACGAGCACTCGGCGGGTGCGGTGGGCGACCCTCCTCTTCCTTCTCGCGGGCGGCGTTTCGATCGGCGCGCAGGAGCCGCCCGCGGCCGCCCGCCCGGCGCCGGCGACCCGTGCGGTACAGCAGGAGCGGATCGACGCCGCCTCGGTGCGGGCCGCCGAGGGGCTCGACACGTTCCTGCCCCGGCGGACCGACTCGATCCTCCGCGCGCTGGCGTCGAGGTTCGAACCGTCACGCGCGATGGACCTGGTTTCCTTCATGGATCGGTTCTGGCGGGTGCCGGGCAACAGCGGCTATAACGCCTCGCTCGAGCGGATCAGGTCAGGGCTGACCGCGGCCGGCTTCGCTGAAGCCAAGGGGCCGGGCGCCTCGTCGCCGAGCCTGTGGTTCGAGGAGTACCCGAACGGGGGGAACGGCTGGGAGCCCGTCTCCTTCGCGATGACGATCCTCGAAGGCGAGGCGGGTCCGGCCGAGCGGGTCTTCGACCCCGTCATCGACTACATCGCGCTCTGCATGAACTCGTTCCCGACGCCCCCCGGCGGCCTCACCGCGCGCCTCGTATACGTCGGCGACGGAAACAAGCCCGAGGACTACGCCTCGGTGGACGTCAAGGGAGCCGTCGTCCTGGCGGACGGCGGTATGCGGCGCGTGTGGCAGGAAGCCGTCCGGGCCAGGGGCGCCGCCGGCGTCGTCTCGGCGGAACGGCCGCCCGACTATGCGAGGCCGGACGAGACGCCCGAGATCTTCCAGTGGGGCGGCATCCCGTACGACGAGAAGGCGCGGGCCTTCGGGTTCAAGGCGAGCCCGAAGGTGGCGGGCCGGCTGAAAGAGCGGCTGAAGAAAGGGCCGGTGACCGTCAGGGTCGAGATCGAGACGAGGTTCGACCCCTCGCCGGGCCGGATGCTGGTCGCCGAGATCCCGGGCGCCACCCGGCCTGCCGAGCGGATCGTGATGGTGGCGCACGTGCAGGAGCCCGGGGCGAACGACAACGCCACAGGGTGCGCGACGCTGCTCGAGCTGGCGCGGGCGGCCGCTGCCGCCACTGCCTCGAAGGCGTTGCCGAGGCCCGGGCGCACGCTGACCTTCGTGTGGGGCGACGAGATGCGCGCGAGCCGCGAGTGGCTGCGCGCGGAACCGGGGCGGGCCGCGTCGGCCCGCGCCATGATCTCGCTCGACATGACGGGCGAGGACGCCGCGAAGACCGGCGGCACCTTCATCATCGAGAAGGAGCCCGACCCGTCGGCTGTCTGGCCGCGCCCCTCCGACCCGCACACCGAGTGGTGGGGCGGCGGCGCCTACCAACGGGCGCTGAAGGGGAGCTACCTGAACGACCTGCTGCTGGCCGTCTGCCTGAGGCGCGCCCGCGAGACCGGCTGGGTGGTGCAGACCAACCCGTACGAAGGGGGGAGCGACCACAGCATCTTCCTCAACGCGGGGGTTCCGGCGCTGCTCGTCAGCCATTTCACCGACCGCTACTACCACACGAACCTCGATCGGCCCGACAAGGTGAGCGCAACCGAGATGGCGCACGTGGGGATCTCGGTCGGCACCGCCGTGATGCTGATCGCGTCGGCAGGCGACGAGGAGGCGCGGGCGGTTGCCGACCTGGTGGCCGACGCGGCGCGCCGCCGGCTGGAGCTCGAGGCGCGGCAGTCGGCCGAGCTGATCGCCGGCGCGGCCGACCGGACCGCTGCCGAGGCTGGTGAGCGGGTGCTGCACGACGGGTGGCGGGCGTGGTACGCGAGCGCGCTCGAGAGCGTTCTCACGCTGCCGCAGGCGCCGGCTGGGCGCGCGCTCCGCGCCCGCATCAGGACGGCGATCGACGCGATGGGCGCCGCCGCGGCGGGAGCCGCGCGATGATCGAGGTCGAGGGGCTCACCAAGGTCTACGGCCGCCTCACCGCGGTGGATCGCCTCTCGTTCGGCGTCCGCGCGGGCGAGGTGGTCGGCCTGATCGGCCCCAATGGCGCCGGCAAGACGTCCACGCTGCGGTGCCTGGCCGGCATCCAGGCGCCCAGCGCCGGCACCGCCCGCATCGCCGGCTTCGACATCGTCTCGCAGCCGATCGAGGCGAAGCGCCGCCTGGCGTTCATGCCCGACGAGCCGCAGCTGTTCGAGTACCTGACCGTGGCCGAGCACCTGAGGCTGGTCGGGCGCCTCTACGGCGTGCCGCGCGTGGACGAGCGCAGCGGCACGCTGCTCGAGGAGCTGGACCTGGCGGGGAAGCAGCACGCGCTGCCGGGCGAGCTGTCGCGCGGGATGAAGCAGAAGCTGATGATCGCGTGCGGCCTGCTGCACGACCCGCAGGCGCTGCTCTTCGACGAGCCGCTCACGGGGCTCGACCCGATCGGCATCAGGCGGATGAAGGAGACGATCGTGGCGCGCGCGCGCAACGGCGCGGCGGTGCTCGTCTCGTCGCACCTGCTGCACCTGGTCGAGGAGATCTGCTCGCGCATCGTGATCATCAACAAGGGAACGGCGATCGCGGACGGGACCCTCGAGGAGCTGGCCGCGCGCGCCGACCTCACGGCCGACTCCGACCTCGAGGACGTCTTCCTCAAGGCGACGGGCCACGACCGGGGCGGCCGGGCGACGTGACCTGGGCCTTCCTCTACCTGACCGCCCGCAGCCTCCGCAACCGCGTCGCGGCGCGCCTGAGGCGCTTGCGGCAGCCGCGCTACCTCGCCGGCCTGGTCGCCGGCCTCGCGTACCTCTACTTGTTCATCCTGCGCCACCAGGTGCGCGCCGTCAGGCGCGGCGACTTCACGGTGGATCCGCAGTTTGCCAGCATCGCTCCGGCCGTGCTCGTGGCGGGGGGCCTCCTGCTCTGGGTGGTGTCGCTGGCCGCCTGGCTCTGGCCCTCCACCGAGCCGCCCCTGCGCTTCAGCCGGCCCGAGGTGCAGTTCTTCTTCACCGCGCCGGTGAGCCGCCGGCAGCTCGTGCACTACAAGCTCCTGCGCGCGCAGCTCGGCATCGTGTTCGGCCTCGCGATCGTGTCCCTCTTCTCGGGCGCCGCCGTCTCGGGGCGGATCTGGTTCCTGCTCGGAGGCTGGCTGCTGTTTGCGACCGTGCGCCTGCACCTGGTCGGGGTGGCGTTCACGCGCGCGTTCACGCGCGCGAGCATCGCCCGGCGGCGCGGCCGCCCGCTCCGCTCGGCCTGGCCCGCGCTGGCCGCGATTGGCGCGTTGTCGGCCGCGATCCTGGGAACCTGGCTGGCGAACCTGCCCGCCCTCGTCTCGCTCCCGTTCGGCGCGGCCATGCGGCGGGTCTTCGACGTTTTCTCGAGCGGTCCCGCGGCTGCCGCTCTCTGGCCCTTCTCGGCGCTGATCGCCCCGGTACTGGCCACCAACACCCGGCAGTTCCTCGCCTCGGCATGGCCCGCGGCGCTGCTGCTGGCGCTCAACTACTGGTGGGTGCTGCGGTCGGAGACGACGCTGGAGGAGGCTGCCGGGGCGGCGGAACGCGAGCAGGCCGGCGGGCGCCGGCAGGCGCCGAAGCCCGTCACCCGCAGGGCCCCCTTCGCGCTCGCGCCGTCGGGACGGGCCGAGGTGGCCATCCTCTGGAAGAACCTGATTCTCGGCGGCCGCTACCTGACGCCGCGCGTCGTGCTTCGCCTCGTCGTGCCGCTTCTCGTGCTCGCCGCGGCCGCGGCCGTCGGGGAGTTCGCCCTTGGCGTCGCGCCGGCCGCGCTCATCGTCGCCGGCGCGCTCACGCTGCTCGGCCCCTACATGGTCCGATACGACCTGCGGCACGACCTGCCGCGGCTCACCGTCCTCAAGACGTGGCCCGTCCGCGGCGCGACGCTGGTGCGCGGCGAGGTGCTCGCCCCGGCGCTCGTGCTGACCTCCGGCGTCTGGATCATGCTGGCCATCGCCCTGGTGCTGGCCGAGGGCCTCAGCTACGGGGGACTCTCGCTTGCCGCCCGCGTCTGGCTGGGGCTGGCCGCGGCCTTCGCGGCCCCCTCGTTCCTGCTCGCGCAGCTCGTGATCCAGAACGCGGCCGTCATCGTCTTTCCCGGGTGGATCCCGACCGGCTCGAACCGCCCGCGGGGCGTCGAGGCGATGGGGCAGCAGATGCTGATGTTCGCCGGCACGCTGCTGCTCATGATCCTCGGCGTTCTGCCCGCCGCGGCCGTTGCGGGGGCCGCCGGCTTCGTCCTCTTCCAGGTGATCGGCTGGGCCGCCGTCGCGGCCGCGGCGCTGGTGTTCTCGGCCGCGCTCGCCGCCGAGAGCCTGCTGGCCATCGAGCTGCTCGGACGCCTGATCGAGCGCACCGACCCGGTGGACGTGGAAGCGGAAGAACCGGTGTAGGCGAACACGAGGAGAAAGACGCCCGGGGGCGACATATGGATTCGGTCCCTCCGATTCCCGCCGCCCCGATCCCAACCCCGCCCCTGCGCCTTCCGGCGGGGGCTATAGAATCCCGCCGCGACGGCCGATACCCGATGTGAGGTTGTCCAACCGTGCCTCGAGGTCTGCCCATCGTCCTGTTCGGCCTGGCGATTGTCTCGGGGGTGGCCGCTCCCGCCTCGGCCCAGATCTACAGCTACCGCGACGCGTCCGGCAGCCTGGTGCTCTCCGACGCGGCGCCGTCTGATCCCTCGCTGTCGGTTCGGACCTTCGAGGCGGTGAACACCAGCGAGCGGGTGCGCGTGACGCGCCCTGTCTCGAAGGCGTACCGGGAGCAGTTCGACGAGCTGATCGTGCACTACGCCGAGGCACAGGGGATCCGCCCCGACCTGGTGCGTGCGGTGGTGCAGGTCGAGTCGGGCTACAACCCGCGCGCGCTCTCGCCCAAGGGGGCGATGGGCCTGATGCAGCTGATGCCCGACACCGCGGCCGCACTCGGCGTCAAGCGTCCATTCGACCCCGAGGAGAACGTCCGCGGGGGAGTCGCCTACCTTCGCCACCTGCTCGACCGCTTCAACGGCAACGAGGAGCTGGCGCTCGCCGCCTACAATGCCGGGCCCGCAGCCGTGGGGCGCTACGGCAACCGCATCCCGCCTTACCGTGAAACCCGCGACTACGTGCGCAAGGTGCGCACGCGGACCACCGTCTCGGCCGCTGCCGCGAAACCCAAGCTGGTGATCTACAAGTGGGTGGAGCTGGTGGAAGGGAAGCCGGTGACGCGGTACTCCGACTCACCGCCGGCGACCGGGAGTTACGAGAGGGTGCCGGGGGGAAGGTGAGGGGGGGGTGTTGGTTTTAGTTGTTAGTTGTTAGTTCTTAGTTCTTAGTTGCCGGGTCTCGCGGAGCGAGGGAAGGGATGCAGGATCACCGGCAGCTGGAGATTTGGAAGCGGTCGATGGATTACGTGGTGGAGGTGTACCAGTGGTGCCTTCAGCTGCCGAAGGATGAGCGGTACAACCTCACTGACCAGTTGAAGAGGGCCTGCACGTCGGTCCCACTC
This sequence comes from Vicinamibacterales bacterium, assembly GCA_035348395.1. Lineage (GTDB taxonomy): Bacteria > Acidobacteriota > Vicinamibacteria > Vicinamibacterales > Fen-181 > JARKSS01. The sequence goes on from DAOPQX010000011.1 coordinate 11,777, forward strand.
AACATTGCAGAAGGCGCGGCCTGCGAAACGAACGGCGATTTCGCCCGGTTCCTCGGCTATTCGTACAGATCATTGAAAGAAAGCGTCACCTGCCTCGAGCTGTGTGAACGGCTCTACCCGTCTCTTTCCAACGCTCCGACCTGCCTCATCAACGAGGCCGAGCAGCTGGCGAAGATGACGCGCACGCTCATCCAGCGGCTCAAGCCGCCCTTCATCCAGGAAACCTGACACGCGTCAGCGTGCAGCCTCGGGACGAAAGGACCAAAAACCAAAAACTAAAGACTAAGAACTAAGAACTAAGAACTAAGAACTAAGAACTAAGAACCAAGAACTAAGAACTAAGAACCAAGAACCAAAAACTACCCCCTTCTCATCTCCTCCACCACCCCCCTCGCCTCCTCCAACATCCGCTCGATCCCCGACGGGTCCTTGCCGCCGGCCTCTGCGAAGTCGGGGCGGCCGCCTCCGCCGCCGCCCACCATCGGTGCGAGGCGCTTGACGATCTGCCCGGCGTGGATCTTCGGCACCAGGTCCTTGGTGACCGACACGACGATCGCAACACGGCCGTCATTCTCGGACGCGAGCACCACGACGCCGCTCTTGACCTGGTTCTTGAGCGAGTCGGCCATCTGGCCGAGGCCGGCCTTGTCGAGGCCCTGCACGCGGCGGGCGACGAGCGTGATGCCGCCCGCGTCGGCCTGCCCGGCCGGTGTGGCCGCAGTCGCCGGGGCCCCCGCCAGGCTGGCCGTCGCCAGCTGCACCTTCAGCTGGCTGTTCTCGCGCGACAGCCGCTTGAGGTCGGCCTGCAGCCGCTCGATCGCGCCCGCCGCCTGGTCGGCCGGCACCTTGAGCGCCTCGAGGACGCCGGCGAGCGTCCTGCGCTGCTCGCGGTAGAACTGCAGCGCCCCGTGGCCCGTCAACGCCTCGATCCGGCGCTGGCCGGCCGCGACGCCGCTCTCGTGGACGATGACGAAGCAGCCGATGTCGCCGGTGGCGGCGACGTGGGTGCCGCCGCACAGTTCCTGGCTGAAGCCGGGTACCGAGACCACGCGGACGCGGTCGCCGTACTTCTCGCCGAACAGCGCCATCGCGCCGGCGGCAATCGCCTCCTCGGTGGCGCGCACCTCGGTTTCGACCGGCGTGTTGCGGAGGATCTCGGCGTTGACCAGCCGCTCGATCTCGGCCAGCTGCTCGGAGGTGACCGGGTCGGGGTTCACGAAGTCGAAGCGGAGGCGATCGGGCGCGACGAGCGACCCGGCCTGCTTCACGTGCGACCCGAGCACCTGGCGGAGTGCGGCGTGCAGCAGGTGCGTCGCGGTGTGGTTCCGCCGGGTGGCGTTGCGCAGCTCCTCGTCCACCTCGGCGACGAGGGTGTCGCGGTCGCTGATGGTGCCGCTCTCGACCACGACCTCGTGGAGGCGTGGGCGGTCTGCGCCAACGCGCACGAGCCCCTCGACCCTCGCTCTCGCTCCCGACGTGCTGGTGATCGCGCCGGTGTCCGACACCTGGCCGCCGGCCTCGGCGTAGAACGGCGTCCGGTCGAGCGCGAGGTAGCCGCCCTGGCCCTCCCGCAGCTCCGGCACCGGGCGGCCGTCCTCGTCGAGCAGTGCGATCACCGCCAGGTTGTCGAGGCGGGTGGTCCGGTATCCCTCGAACTGGTCGGGCCGCCCGCGAAGCGTTTCGGTGGCCGCCTCGAGCGCGGCGCTTCCGGCGGTGGCGAGGCCGAACGCGTGGCGGGCGCGCGCCTTTTCCTTCTGACCCTCCATCGCGCGCTCGAAGCCGGCGCGATCGACGGCCACCCCACGCTGCCCGGCCATGTCCTCGATGAAGTCCCTCGGCACTCCGAAGGTGTCGTAGAGCCGGAACGCCTCGTCGCCGGCGAGCACGCCGCCCGCGGCCGCGGCCCGCTCGAGGCTGTCCTCGAGCTTGGGCAGGCCGATCCGGAGCACCGACTCGAAGCGCTCCTCCTCGGCGTGGATCATCCGCTCGACGTACTCGCGCTGCTCGCGCAGCTCGGGGTACGCGTCTCCCATCTCGCCGGCCAGGACGGCGACGAGACGGTGGAGGAACGGCTCGGTCATCCCGAGGTGCTTCCCGTGGGTCATCGCGCGGCGCATGATCCGCCGGAGCGTGTAGCCGCGGAACTCGTTGGACGGCACCACCCCGTCGGCGATGAGGAAGGTGGCCGCCCGCGCGTGGTCGGCGATGACGCGCATGGAGACGTCGCGCGGCTCCATCGACCCGCCGTAGCGCGCCCCCGCGAGCGCCCCGATGGCGCCGAGCAGCGGCGTGAACAGGTCGGTGTCGTAGTTGGAGAGGACGCCCTGCAGCACCGCGGTGATCCGCTCGAGGCCCATGCCGGTGTCGATCGAGGGGGCGGGCAGCGGGTTCAGCGTCCCGTCGGGCTGACGGTCGAACTCCATGAACACGTTGTTCCAGATCTCGACGTAGCGGTCGCACGAACAGGCCACCCCGAGGCAGACCGGCTCGGGGCAGGGCAGGTGGTCGCCGCGGAAGTAGTGCACCTCCGAGCAGCGGCCGCACGGCCCGGTGTCGCCCATCGCCCAGAAGTTGTCCTCGCCGAGCTCGCTGATCCGCTCGGCCGGCAGGTACTTCCGCCAGATCGCGTGGGCGTCCTCGTCGCGCGGCACCTGCGGGACCTTGTCCCAGTGGCGGAAGATCGTGGCGTGGAGGCGCTCGGGGGGCAGCTGCCACACCTCGGTCAGCAGGGTCCAGGCGAAGGCGATCGCGTCGGTCTTGAAGTAGTCGCCGAAGGAGAAATTGCCGAGCATCTCGAAGAACGTGTGGTGGCGCGGCGAGGGCCCCACGTTTTCGAGGTCGTTGTGCTTGCCGCTCACCCGCATGCACTTCTGGGACGAGGCCGCCCGCGTGTACTCGCGCCGCTCCCGGCCGAGGAAGACGTCCTTGAACTGGTTCATCCCGGCGTTGGTGAAGAGCAGGGTCGGGTCGTTGGCCGGGACCAGCGGCGAGCTCGCCACCACGCGATGGCCGTTCCGGGCGAAGAAGTCGAGGTAAGAGGCGCGGATCTCCGAGGAAGTCATAACAGGACATTGTAGCTTACGCCTGTCGTGCAGGAGGTGCAGGGGGTGCTGAGGGTGCTGGGGGTGCGAGTGCTGGGGTGCTGAAGGTGCTAAAGGTGCGGTGCTGAGGGTGCTAAAGGTGCGGTGCTGGGGTGCTGAGGGTGCTAAAGGTGCGGTGCTGGGGTGCGGAGGGTGCGACCTATTCCTGCTCCAGCTCTCCCCTCCAGTGTCTCTTGAGCGCCCGGGTGACGGCTGACGGCGCGAAGCCCTGGCGGACGAGCTGCTGGTGCAGGCGGCGGAAGTGGGCGGCATCGCGGATGCGGGCGGCCGGGCCGCGCAGGCGGCGCGCGAGCGCCGCCTCGAGCAGCGTGTCCTCGTCGATCGCACCGAACACCTCGTCTGCCGCCTCGGCGGCCACCTCGGGGGCAATCCCGAGCGCGTGCAGCCGCTGCAGCACGCGCAGGCGCCCGCGCGAGCGGACCTGCGCCTCGACCCGCGCCGCCGCCCGCGCCACCCGGCGGTCGTCGAGCAGCCCCGACGCGCGCAGCCGGGTCACGGCCTCCTCGATGGCGGTTGGGGGGTGCTCGCGGCGCTCGAGCCGCTCGCGCAGCTGCCGCTCGGAAAGCTCGCGCCGCGCCAGCATGGCCAGCGCGGCCGAGTACGCGGGGTTGGACACTCTTTCCCGTCTACTGACGGAACCGCTGCACCTCGGGCGCGGCGGCCGGGCCGCCGCCGAACCCCGCCCGCGCCATCTCGTCGCGCGCCGCGTCGGAGGTCATCGCGATTCCCTGCACCTTCAGCTTGAACTCGTCGACGTTGGTCGCCCAGTGCAGCGCCTCCTCGTACGAGACGATCCCCTGCTCGTAGAGCGAGAAGATCGACTGGTCGAAGGTCTGCATGCCGTACTGCGACGTGCCGGCCGCGATCGCGCCCGGGATCAGGTGCGTCTTCTCCTTGTCCACCACGCAGTCGCGGATGAACGGCGTCGTGACCATCACCTCGACGGCGGCGCACCGCCCCAGGCCGTCGGCCCGCGGGATCAGGCGCTGCGAGATGACCGCCTTCAGCACGCTGGCGAGCTGCAGCCGCACCTGCTTCTGCTGGTGCGGGGGGAAGACGGCGATGATGCGGTTGATCGTCTCGGTCGCGTCGAGGGTGTGGAGCGTCGAGAAGACCAGGTGGCCCGTCTCGGCCGCGACCAGCGCCGTCTCGATCGTCTCGAAGTCGCGCATCTCGCCGACCAGGATCACGTCGGGGTCCTGGCGCAGTGCGCTGCGCAGCGCCTGCGCGAACGAGTGGGTGTCCACCGCGACCTCGCGCTGGTTCACGATCGACCGCTTGTCGCGGTGCAGGAACTCGATCGGGTCCTCGATGGTCACCACGTGCGTGCAGCGCGTGTTGTTGATGTGATCCACCATCGCCGCCAGCGTGGTGCTCTTGCCCGACCCGGTCGTCCCCGTGCAGAGCACCAGGCCGCGGTCCTCGTCGGCGATGCGCGCCAGCACCGCCGGCAGCCCAAGCTCGTCGATCGTCCGGATCCCGAACGGGATCACGCGCAGCACGATCCCGATGGTGCCCCGCTGCTGGAACACGTTGCAGCGGAACCGCCCCAGCCCCTGCACGCTGTAGGCGAGGTCCACCTCCTGGGCTTCCTTGAACTTCTGCCGCTGGGCCGCCGACATCACCGAGGCGGCCATCGTGACCGTGTCCTCGTGCGTGAGCCGCTTCTCCTCCGAGGCGGGGGTCAGCATGCCGGCCACCCGCATCATCGGGTAGCTGCCGACCTTGAGGTGGAGGTCGGACGCTCCGCTCTCGACGGCGATCTTGAGTAAATCGTTGACGTGCATGGGGTTATGGCTCGGCAGCAGCACGCCGGCCAACCCGGCGGCCCGTTACCGGGTGACGGCGTTCTCCTGCGTGGTCTTATCGGCCGATCCCTTGCCCGGATACACGTACGTCAGCCAGCCGTGCCGGTCGGGCAGGACGCCGTTGATGGTGTCGAAGAACGCCTGCTGCAGACGCTTGGTCACCGGGCCGCAGCGGCCCTCGCCAATCACGATCTTGTCGACCGACCGGATCGGCGTGACCTCGGCGGCCGTGCCGACGAAGAACAGCTCGTCGGCGATGTAGAGCGCCTCGCGCGGGATGACTTCCTCGCGGATCGGGTAGCCGAGATCGCGCGCCAGCGTCAGGATCGAGTCGCGGGTGATGCCTGGCAGCACCGACGACTGCAGCGGTGGCGTGTAGAGGATACCGTCGCGGACCACGAACAGGTTCTCGCCGCTGCCCTCGCTGACGTAGCCGAAGGTGTCGAGCGCAATCCCTTCCGTGTACCCCTCGACGACCGCCTCCATCTTGATGAGCTGTCCGCTCGCGTAGTTCGCGCTCGACTTGGCCAGCGTCGGGAAGGTGTCGGGCGCGCTGCGCCGCCACGAGCTGACCCGGACGTCCACTCCCTGCTCGAGCGCCTCGGGGCCGAGGTACTTGCCCCACTCCCACACCAGGATGGCTGCCTCGACGGGCGAGCCGAGCGGGTTCACGCCCGGGGCGCCGTACCCGCGGTAGATCAGCGGGCGGATGTAGCAGGCGCGGTAGTTGTTCGCGCGGATCGTGTCGAGCACCGCCTCGCCGAACTCCTCGAGGCCGGCGCGGTACTCCATCCGGTAGATCTTGGCCGAATTGTAGAGGCGGCGCAGGTGCGCATCGAGCCTGAAGCAGGCCGGGCCCTTCGGCGTCTCGTAGCAGCGCGCGCCCTCGAACACCCCGCTCCCGTAGTGGATCACGTGGGACGCGATGTGTATGGTGGCGTCCTTCCATGCGACGAGCGACCCGTTCATCCAGATCGTGCCGGTTTCCGGAAAGGCCATTCTGTCACCTCGAGTGTGGGAGTTGGTGCGGATCGCCGGGGATGATGTCGGAGGGCCTCGGGAATCTTAGCATTCACTGCGCTTCGCCACAAAACGGGCAGCGGTCGGCGCGCGGGTGCAGCGGCTTGCGGCACTGCCAGCAGAACCGCGGCGAGGGCGCCTCGCGCGCGCGCAGCCGCCCCTGGATCTCCTGCAGCTGCGAGCTGGCCGGCCCCGGGCGCACCGGCGTCACCGGCGGACGCCCCGCCCGCGACGACACCCACTTGCTGCGGGCCGCCAGCAGGTCGTCGAGCAGCTCGCCGGCGCGCTGGTAGCGATCGTTGACGGCGGGCGCCATCGCGCGCATGACGATCTCGTTCAGCTCCCTGGGGATCCGGCTGTTCCGCGCGCGCGGCGGCTGGAACAGCTCGCCCCGCATCAGCTTCTGGAGCGCGGCCGGCGACGGCGTGTCGTAGGGAAGGCTCCCGGTGATCATCTGGTACATCGTCACGCCGAGCGAGTAGATGTCGGAGGCAAAGACCGCCTTCCCCTGGAACTGCTCGGGCGCCATGTAGGGCGGGCTGCCGATCACCGTGGTTCCCTGCGAGGCGATCTCCAGGAACCGCGCGGTGCCGAAGTCGGCCACCTTGGCCATGCCGGCGTCCGATACCAGCACGTTGGCCGGCCGCAGGTCGCGGTGGAGCACCCCCTGCGTGTGCGCGTGATCCAGCGCGTTGCAGATCTGGCAGGTGAAGTCGAGCGCCCGCGTCAGCTCCAGCGCGCCCGTCCGGCCGATGATGTTCTCCAGCGTCTCGCCCTGCACGTACTCCATGACGATGAAGAACACGTTCTCCTGCTTCTCGGCCGTCAGGATCGAAACGATGTTGGGGTGGCTCAGCGACGCGAGCAGGCGGGGTTCCTTGATCAGCTCGCCGAAGTCGATGTTCTGCCGGTGCGGGACCTTCAGCGCGACCTTCTTCTGGATCCAGGTGTCCTCCGCCAGGTACACCGCCCCGAAGCCGCCGCTGCCGAGCGCCGAGAGGATCTGGTACTTCCCGATGATCTGACCGCGAAAGAACATCGCGCCGGAGTATACCCCACGCGTGAGCCGTGAAAGCGCTCGCTGCGCTCGCGGCTTCGGCGCGGCAAGCCCTTGAGCCGTGAGCCTTGAGCCTTCTACAGGTCTCCCCAGAGATACTGCAGCACCGGGATCGCGACGGTGGCGGCAGCATCGGCGCGGAGTGTGCGGGTGCCGAGCGTCAGGCGCGACCACCCCGACGAGGCGGCCAGCGACACCTCGGCCGCCGTCCACCCGCCTTCCGGCCCCACGAGGATCGCGGCCGAGACGGGCCCTGGCAGCGAGGGCAGATCGAGCGCTGCCGGCCCATCGACAGCGGGCTCGGCGAGCATCAGCCGAATCGGATCCCCCAGCCCCGCCACCGCCTCCTCGAAGGTCACCGGCTCGCGGACCTCGGGAACCACCGCGCGGCCGCACTGCTTGGCCGACGACACCGCGATCCGCTGCCACCGTTCGTGGCGACGCGCTTTCAGCAGCCGGGCGCGATCGGCCTCCACGCGCGTCGAGACGACCGGGACGATCGCCCGCACCCCCAGCATCACGGCGTCGCGAACCACCTCGTCCATGCCGTCGCCCTTCAGCACGGCCTGCGCAAGCGTCAGCGCGACGCGCGGCTCCGGGCACGCGCACACCGAGCCCACCACGCGCAGCGTCAATCCTGCCGGCGCGGGGTTCTCGACCACCGCCTCGCACTCGTACCCGCGCCCGTTGAAGAGCCGGACCTCGGCCCCGCGGCGCACCCGCAGGACGCGCACCGCGTGGCCGCTCTCCTCGGCGGAGAGCACTGCCGAACGATCGCCCGGCTCGAGGCCCGGGGCGTGGAAACGCACGTGCATCGGGGAGGAACCTGGGGGGCGGAAAACGGGGAACGGAAGACGGAGCACGCAAACGGACAACCGAAAATGCTCAGCGCCGATCGAAGCGGAGGCCCACCCACTCGTCCTCGACGAGGCGGGAAACCGGTGTCATCAACTGCGCGCCGAGCGCCGCGGTCACCGCCTCTTCCTCGTCGAGCGTGAGGCCGCTCGCGATCAGGCTGCCGCCCGGGGCGACCGCGCCCGCGAGCGCCTCAGCCTGACCGATCAGCAGCGCACCGGTCAAGTTCGCGAGCACGAGGTCGGCGGCCAGGCCGGCCATGCCCCGGAAGTCGCCGTGGCGGAGCGTCACGGCCTCCGCCGCGCCGTTCAGCCCGAGGTTGTCGGCCGCCGCGGCGATGGCATCCGCATCGTCGTCCAGGGCGACGACCGACGCCGCGCCGAGGCGAGCGGCGGCGATGGCAAGCACGCCCGAGCCCGTGCCGACGTCGAGCACGTGAAGGCCCGAAGGGTTGCGAGCCTGGAGCAGCGCCAGGCACAGCCTCGTTGTCTGGTGGTGGCCGGTGCCGAAGCCCATCGACGGAAGGATCGTCACGACCAGGTCGCCATCCTGCGCCGGCGGCGTCAGCCAGGGAGGGGTCACGAGCACCCGGCCCACGCGGACGGGGCCCAGCTTCTCCTGGCTGCGGCGCGCCCAGTCTTCGTCGGGGACCTCAATCGGCCTCGGTTCGACAACAGGGCCGAGGCCCGCGAGCGCGCGACCCGCGGCGTCTCTTCCGGCGTCGCTGGCGAAGAAGACCCGCCAGCCTGCGTCCTGCTCCTCGATGGCGGTCGGGTTGAGATCGTCGAGCGCCGCCGCGAGAAGATCGGCCGTCTCGGCGCGCGCCTCGGGCGTTACGGCGGCGAAGCGGACGTCGAGCGCGGGCCAGGCCTTGGGCATCGGGTCAGCTGAAGATGTCCTTCACGCGGTCGAAGACGCTCTTCTCCTCGTCGGCGTCGCCCTTGGGCGCCTTCACCTTCTCGATCGGCATGGCCTTGGAGAGCTGCTCGAGCAGGGTGCGCTGCTCGCGCGTGAGCTTCTTCGGCGTCACCACCTGCACGACGACGTGCAGGTCGCCGCGGCCGCGCCCGTTCACCGAGGGCATGCCCTTGCCCCGCACCCGGAAGACGTGGCCGCTCTGCGTGCCGGCGGAGATCTCGAGGGGCTCGGTGCCGTCGAGCGTCGGGATCTCGATGGTTCCGCCGAGCGCCACGACCGGGAATGTCACCGGCACGCGGCACACCAGGTCGTCGCCCTCGCGGCGGAACACGGGGTGGTCCTTCACGTGCACGACCACGTAGAGGTCGCCGGGCGGGCCGCCGGCCACACCCCCCTCCCCCTCGCCGTAGAGGCGAAGGCGCTGGCCGCTGGCGATGCCGGCTGGGATGCGCACGGCGAGCTTCCGCTCGCGCGCCACCTGGCCGGCGCCGCGGCAGTCGGAGCAGGGGCGGGTGATGATTCGGCCCGAGCCGCCGCACTGCCGGCAGGTCTGCGCGACGGTGAAGAAACCCTGCTGGTAGCGGATCTGCCCGCGTCCCCCGCAGTGCGGGCAGACCGACGGGCTGCTGCCGGGTGCCGCCCCCGTACCGCGGCACGTCTCGCAGGTCTCCTGGCGGGGGAGCTGGATGGTGGTCTCGAGCCCGCGCGCCGATTCCTCGAACTCGATCTCCAGGTCGTACCGCAGGTCGGCGCCCCGCTGCGGGCCGCCGCGCCGCCCGCCGCCCATCCCGAAGATGTCGCCGAAGATGTCGCGCAGGCCGCCGAAGATGTCGTCGCCGAAGCCCTGGAAGATCGAGGGGTCGAAGCCGCCGGCCCCCGCGCCGGCGACGCCGGCGTGGCCGAAGCGGTCGTAGGCCGCCCGCTTGTCGGCGTCGGCGAGAACCGAGTAGGCCTCGGCCGCCTCCTTGAACTTCTCCTCGGCGTCCTTGTTGCCCGGGTTGCGATCGGGGTGGAACTTCAGCGCGAGCTTGCGGTACGCGCTCTTGATCTCCTGGTCGGTCGCCTCGCGGCCGACCCCGAGCACCTCGTAGTAATCGCGCTTGCTCACGCCTTGGCTACCCTTACCACGGCGGGACGCAGCAGCCGGTCCCCGTGCACGTACCCGCGACGGATCTCCTCGACCACTTCGCCGTCGCGGCTCCCCGGCCGCTCCTCGTACGTGATCGCTTCATGGAAGCGGGGATCGAAGGACGAGCCGAGCGCCTCGATCGGCTTGACGCCCCGCTTCGCGAGGAAGTCGACCAGCTGCTTGTGAATCAGCTCGATACCCTGGCGGTAGGCCTCGGCCGAGCCGCCGGCCGGGGCCTGCAGCGCCCGCTCGAAGTCGTCGAGGATGGGCAGCAGCCCCTCGAACACCTCGGACGCGGCGTACTGAACCAACTCTCGCCGCTCCCGCTCCACGCGCTTTCGATAGTTGTCGAACTCGGCGCTCTTGCGCAGCAGCAAGTCCCGGTACTCGTCGCGCTCCCGCTCGAGGGCCGCCAGGTCAGGTTCGGCGGCGGCCCCACTCTCGACCCGTTCCTCGGCCGGGGCGGCCTCCTCTAAAGGCCGCGCCGCCGTGTCGTCGCGTTGCTCCATGAATCCCTAGTCTCCCGTGCCGCCCTGTTGCAGCAGCCGCGTGATGGTGCGCGCCGCGCTGTCCACGATCGAGATGGCTTTCGAGTAGCGCATTCGCGTCGGGCCGATCACCCCGATGCTGCCGCGGCGGTCGCCGTCGGTGTAGCTGGCCGTCACCAGGCTGAAGGGCCGGAGGTCCGGCGCCCGGTGCTCCTCCCCGATGATCACCGTCAGGCCGGGCCCTTCCATGTACTCGGCCAGGATGCGCAGCAGGCGATGCTTCTCCTCGATCATCTTCAGCAGCGCGCGCAGCGTGCCGAGCGAGACCGACCCCTCGGCGGTTTCCTCGACCAGGCCCGCAAACCCCTCGATGAACAGCGCCTGCTGGGCCGACAGCTCGTCGAAAGTGGACTGCGCCAGCCGCAGGGCGCGCGACATCAGGCGGTCGTAGAGCGTCCGTTCCTCGGCCAGCCGTGCCAGCACCGACTCACGCACCTTCTGCAGCGGCCGGCCCGCGAACTCCTCGTTGAGGTAGTTGGCCGCCATGTGCAGGTCGTCGGCCGCGATCCGCTCGTCGATGTCGACCACCTTGTTGGTGATCTGGCCGCGGCGCATGACGACGACGACCAGGATGCGGGTGTCGCCCAGCGGCACGAACTCGATGCGCTGGAACGCGTCTTCCTCGGCTGCCGGGGCGAGGGCGAACCCGACGTGGTGCGACGCCTCGGAAAGCACGTGCGAGGCGGTGGTCAACGCCTCTTCCATCAGCGGCGCCCCGCCAGTCTGCGCCAGCAGCTGGGCCTCGATCCCTGGCACCCTCGACGGCCGCCGCGACTCGAGCAGCATGTCCACGTAGCAGCGGTAGCCGAGGTCGGTCGGCACCCGCCCCGAAGAGGTGTGCGGCTGGTAGACGTACCCCTGCTCCTCGAGCGAGGCCAGCACGTTTCGGACCGTCGCCGAGGACAGGCCGAGCCCCCCCTTGAGGACGAGCGTTCCCGACGCCACCGGCACGCCGGTTTCGACGTACTCGGCGACCAGGGCCGCGAGAATGCGACGCGACCTGTCGGAAAGCCTCGAGGTGTACACTAGCAGTCCGTCTCAGAGAGTGCTAAGCGCCATTATACACGATCGGCAGGGGTCCTTGGCCCTAACCGCCGCTCGCTCAACGAGTAACGCGGGAAAGGCTCGAGCGGAGCGAGCACCTGGCGACGTGCGCCGCGGTGAGGCGCCCCGACCGTGCCGCCACCAGCTCGGCGACGATGCTCACGGCGATCTCGGCCGGGGTCACGGCGCCGATGTCGAGGCCGATGGGGGCGTGGAGGGCTTCCAGCCGCTCACGCGGCACCCCCTCCTGGGCAAGGGCGTCCATCACCTTCAGGACCTTCGCCCGGCTGCCGATGAGGCCCAGGTAGATCCATGGGCGCCCGATCAGGGCCCGAACCGTTTCGAGATCCTGCCGGTGGCCGCGGGTGACGACCGCGAAGTACCCGTCGGGTGGAAGCTCCTGCGCCTCGAACCAGGCCGGGATCTCGTCCACGACGACCTCGGCGGCGGGGAAGCGCTCGCGGTTGGCGAACCGCTCCCGATCGTCCACCACGGTCACTGCGAAGTCGACGCTGGAGGCGAGGCGGGCCAGTTCGACCGAGACGTGCCCTGCGCCCGCGATGTACAGCCGGGCCGGCTGGCGGATCGGCTCCACGAAGACCTCCATCTGTCCGCCGCAGATCAGGCCGGTGTCGGCGGCCAGCTCGTCGGCCAGGCTGTAGTGCAGCAGTTCGGGGCGCCCGGTTGCCAGCGCCTCGCGCGCCTTCTGGGCGGCGTCGTGCTCGTAGCAGCCGCCGCCGATCGTGCCGAGCGTCCGGCCGTCGCGGAAGACGATCATTTTGGCGCCCACGCGCTGCGGCGTGGACCCGCTGGTCGCCACCACGGTGACGAGCGCCGCCGCCTCGCCCCGCGCGGCGGCCTCGACGAGCGCCTTGAAGACGTCTACTGCCATCTGACCAGCCCCCAGCTCGTAGCCCCCAGCCCCTAGCCCCCAGCCCCCAG
>DAOPQX010000012.1:0-23991 GCA_035348395.1 Vicinamibacterales bacterium
CACCGAGGGCGAAATCGCCTACTGCAGCGCACGCCGCCACGCCGCCCAGCACTTCGCGGCACGCTTCGCAGTCAAGGAGGCGGCCATGAAGGCGCTCGGCACCGGCCGCTCGCGGGGTGTCCTCTGGCGCGACGTCGAGGTCGTCCGGCGCGGCGGACCGCCGCAACTGCGGTTGCACGGCGGCGCGGCGCGGCGCTTCGAGGCGATGGGTGGACGCGACTCGCTGGTGACCATCACCCACACCGACACGCTCGCCTTCGCGCAGGTGCTTCTCTTCGGCCACGACTCGCACGGGGGCGCGGAGTGACCGGCGTATCGGACGGCTTCCACTGGAAGGACGAGCCGTGGGGGCGATCGCTGCGCTCGGCGACGCTGGCCGGCCTGGCGGACCACCTCTTCACCACCTGCCAACTGCGGTTGCGGGGAGGGCGCGAGGCGGAGGAGTGGGCCGCGGTCGGCCGGGCCCTGGGAGTGGACGGCGGGCGCGTCGCGAGGCTGAAACAGGTGCACGGCCGCGAGGTTGTGGTCCTGAAGGGGGGCGCCGCGTTCCTCCCGGATGCCGCCTCCCGGCCCCACGCCGACATCGTCGCCACCGACGACCCGTCACTGGCCATCGCCGTGCAGGTGGCCGACTGCGTGCCGCTGCTGATGGCGGGGCCCGGCGGGCGGGTGGTGGCGGCGGTTCACGCCGGCTGGCGCGGCACGTGTGCGGCCGCCGCGGTTGGCGGCGTCGAGGCGCTCGAGAGGGAGTTCGGCGCAAGGCCGGCCGACCTGGTCGTGGCAGTGGGGCCCAGCATCGGGCCGTGCTGCTACATCGTCGGGGGCGAGGTGCTCGAGCAGTTCGAGGCAGCGCACGAGAACGCGGCCCGCTGGTTCCGCCGCGACGGTGATGGACGGCTGCGCCTCGATCTGTGGGCCGCCAACGCCGACCAACTGGAGGACGCCGGCGTGCCCCGCGCTTCCATTCGAGTGTCTCGCCTCTGCACCGCGTGCCATCCCGGGCTGTTCCACTCCTATCGCCGTGACGGCCCCGGCACGGGGAGGATTGCCGCGGCGATCAGGGCGAGGGGATGCGGCCCGTAAGGCTTACCGCCGGGTCGCTTTGCCTGCCGCCTCGTCCATCGCCTCGTTGGCGAGGCGGTCGGCCTCGGTGTTGCGCTCGCGGCGGACGTGCTCGAAGCGGACCCGGCCGATGGCGCGTGCCAGGGCGCACGCCTCGCGGTGAAGTGGCTGGAGGCCGGGGTTCCTGACGCGATAGACGCCGAGCATCTGCTTGACGAGCAGCTCGGAGTCGGAGCGAATCAGAAGCGGGCCGGCGCCGTGGTCGAGCGCCCAGCGGAGGGCGGCGAGCAGCCCGTGATACTCGGCGACGTTGTTGGTGGCCACGCCGAGCGACCCGTGGAACTCCTCGACGAGGTTGCCCGACGCATCCTCGATGCGGACGCCGTACCCGGCGGGGCCTGGGTTGCCGCGGGAGCCGCCGTCGATGTACGCGACCATCACCGGGCCGCTCCGGCCCCGGGATCAGGCTGCGCGTCGCCGGCGAAGTAAAGGAAGCGCTGGCAGCTGTCGCACTGGCGGATGGCGTTGTTGGCGAGGATCTCGTTGAAGACCTGCGGCCGAAGCCTGACGTGGCAGGCCGTGCAGAGCCCGGCGCGGGCCTCGGCGAGCGCCTGGCCCCGCCGGTTGCGGGCGATCGTCTCGTAACTGGCGAGCAGGTCGGCGGGAAGCTGGCCGGCAACCTCGCCGCGGGCGGCGGCCTTGCGGCGCAGCTCCTCCTCGAGCGTCGCGGTTTCCTTCTCGAGGCGGGCGCGCTCTTCGGCGACCGCCTTCTGGTCGTCCTTCAGGCGGGCGTCGGCGGCCTTGACGGCGGCGGCCAGGTCGTCGTTGGCGAGCATCTGTTCGAGGAGGCGGTCCTCGAGGCGGCCGACTTCCTTCTGCGCCACCTCGATCTCCTTCTGCATCGCCTGGTATTCCTTGTTGGTCTTCACCTCCATCAACTGGTCTTTGTATTTCGAGAGGCGCGACTGGACGGCGGCGAGATCCTTCTCGATGGACCGGCGCGCAACCTGTCCCTGGTCGGCGGCCTCCTTGGCCGCGGCCAGGCCGGCCTGCGCCGACTCGAGGCGGCTGTCGAGCGCGGCGATCAGGTTCGGATGATCCGCGACCCGCCGCCGGGCGGCGTCTGTGAAGGTGTCGATTTGCTGCAGGCGGATGAGGCGTTCGAGATCAGGATCCATGGAAATCTGTGGTGGGCCCACCAGGATTCGAACCTGGGACAGGCCGGTTATGAGCCGGCGGCTCTGACCGCTGAGCTATGGGCCCGGGATCCGACGCGACGAGCGGGCCGGCGGGGCAGCCGGCGTGACCAGTCTACTCCTGTCCGTTCTCCACCGGGCATTTTACCTCTCCGGGCGTGAACCCCGCGGGAGCAGGTGTGCTATCGTGAGGCCCGGCGAGCCGGAAGGTGCGCACGGTGGCAGAATCCGACCCACGCACGACTTCCCTGATCCGCCTGCGGTGGGGCGCCGTGGCCGGCGAGGCGTTCAGCCTCCTGGTCGCGCGGTACACTTTCGGCGCCGACCTTCCCCTGTCACCCGCCCTCGGGCTGGTGGGCCTGATGGCGGCGACCAACGTCGCTCTCGCGCTGGCGGTGCGCGGCCGTCCGCTCCACGCGCCCGAGTGCGCCGCGGTGCTCGCGTTCGACGTCCTGCAGCTCACCGCGCTGCTCGCGCTGGTCGGCGGAGCCTCGAACCCGTTCAGCATCCTGTACCTCGTCCAGATCAGCATGGCGGCGCTCATCCTCGGCCCGCGCTGGACGTGGGGCCTGGCGGGGCTTGCGGCCGGCGCCTACGCGGCGCTGTTCGTGCTGGTGCCTGCGCCGGTGATGATGCACGACCACACCGGAGAAGGCTTCGCCTCACACCTGCGCGTGATGTGGATCGCGTTCACGGCGGCGGCGGCCCTGATGACGTACTTCGTGGCGCGCCTGTCGGGCGAGCTCGAACGCCGCGAGTCGGAGCTGCGGGCGGTGCGCGAGCGAGCCGTCCGGCACGAGAGGGTGGCCGCCTTGACGACGTTGGCCGCGGGGGCGGCACACGAGCTGGGGACGCCGCTCGGAACCGTGGCAGTGGCGGCCGGCGAACTGCATCGGGCGGTCGAGAAGGTGGGGGGACCACTGGCCTCGGCGATGCGGGACGACCTGCGCCTGATCCGGCAGGAGCTCGATCGCTGCCGGCGCATCCTCGATGGGATGGCGGCCGGCTCGGGCGAACTGGTGGGCGAGGCACCGGCAGCCATCGAAGCGTCGGCGCTGGTCGAGGACGTGAAGGCGGCGCTGCCGCCCGGCCGCGCGTCGCGCCTCGATGCCCGGGAGACGTGCGGCCCCGACCGGCTCGTCGCGCCTCGCCGGGCGCTCGCCGGCGCGGTGGCGAACCTGGTTCAAAACGCCTTCGACGCCTCGCCTGACGGCCGCGTCGAGCTGAGTGTCGCACCGTCGCCCGGCGGTGGCGTGCGGATCACCGTCGAGGACCGCGGTCCCGGCATGGCCCCCGAGGTGCTGGCGCGCGTGGGCGAGCCGTTCTACACGACGAAGCCGCCCGGGCAGGGTCTTGGCCTCGGGCTGTTCCTGGCCCGGTCGCTGGCCGACCGGCTGGGCGGCCGGTTCGACATCGAATCCACGCCGGGTGCCGGCACCCGCGTGTCGATGGAGCTTCCTCCGGCGGCGACCTGGAGCGCACGAGGGTGAGCGACGCCGACTTTCCACGTTCACTGCTGATCGTCGAGGACGACGAGGCGCTGCGCGACCGGCTGGCGCGCGCGTTCCGCGATCGCGGGTACGAGGTGCGGCAGGCGGCCGACGCCGAGGCGGCGCTCGCTGCGGCCCGAGACGACTCACCCGAGTTCGTCGTTGCCGACCTCAGGATGCCTGGCCGCTCGGGTGTGGAGGTGATCCGCGAGCTGGTCGCCCTCGATCCCTCGACCACGGCCGTCGTGCTCACCGGGTACGGATCGATCGCGACCGCGCTCGAGGCGATCCGTGCCGGTGCCGTGGACTACCTGACCAAGCCGGCCGACGTGGACCAGATCGAGGCCGCGCTGCACCGCCGCCTTGGCCCCGAGGATCGTTCCCCCGACGAGCCGGGCCACGTGCCGTCGCTCGCGCGCGTCGAGTGGGAGCACATCAATCGCGTGCTCGCCGATTGCGGCGGCAACCTCTCGAAGGCGGCGCGCCTGCTGGGCATGCACCGCCGCTCGCTGCAGCGCAAGCTCTCCAAGTACCCCGCCAGCCGCTGACGCAACCTCCGCGCAGGACTTTCGTACCAAGACCTCGGTCCTGCGACAACAAACCGCATTCCGCCGGCACCTTCGGGTCGTGGAGACTACCCGTGAGGGTACTCATGAAACACTCGGTCCGCCTCCTGTCGGCTCTCGCTCTCTGCAGTCTCCTGCTGGCCGCCGGCGCAGCCCGCGCGCAGCCGCCCGCCGCGACGGTGAGCGGGACGGTCTTCGGTCCCGACGGCGCGCTGCTTCCCGGCGTTTCCATCGACGTGCGGGGCCCCGGGGCGAAGGTCGTCCGCGTCGTCTCGGCCGATCACGGCGGCTACCGTGTCACGGGCCTCGCACCCGGCGCGTACGAACTCGTCACGCATCTCCCGGGCTTCGTGGGAGGCGCGGCGCGCGTCGAGGTGAGGGCCGGGCAGATTCTCACGGTGAACCTGTCGATGCGCCTGGCGGCCCTCTCGGAAGAAGTGCAGGTGATTGGTACGGCCCCTCGCGACAGCGTCGAGGCGCCGCGGCTCGGCGAGAGCAGCGCCCGGGACGTTGGCGAGGCCCTGTCGGGGATGGCGGGCGTGTGGAAGGTCAGGAGGGCCGGCGTCGCCAGCGACGTGATGGTGCGCGGCTACCAGGGTGAGAACCTGAACGTGTTGATCGACGGCGCCAGGCTCTACGGCGCCTGCCCGAACAACATGGACCACACGTCGTTCCACGTCGACTTCGCCGAGGTCGAGCGGGTGGACATCGCCAAGGGACCCTTCGACATGCGGAGCCAGGGCGGCTTGGGCGGCACGGTGAGCATCGTCACGCGGCGGCCCGGTGCCGGCTTCCACGCCACGCCCCGCCTCGCGGTCGGCTCGTTCGGGTACGTGAACCCGTCGGCCACGGTTTCGTTCGGGCGCGAGCGGGTGGCGGTGCTCGGCGGCTACTCGTACCGCGCGTCGGACCCGTACACGACCGGGGCCGGGAAGCCCTTCACCGAGGGCGCGGGCTACAAGAACACCATCGACGGCCGGCGGTCGTTCGAGGTGGGCACCGCGTGGGGGCGCCTCGATTTCTCGCCCACGCCTGCCCACGGCCTGCAGGTGTCCTACACGTGGCAGGACGCCGACCTCATTCTCTACCCCTACCTTCAGATGGACGGGATCTGGGACAAGGCTCACCGGGCGAACCTGGGCTACGACCGCCGGAAGGCACTCGGCGTCGTGGACGCGTTGCGCGGGCAGGTCTACTACACGAAGGTGCGGCACTGGATGACCGACGAGTTCCGCGCCTCGTCGCAGAACATGCCGCGCGCCTACAGCATGGCGACGATGGCGAGGACCGAGACCGTCGGGGGGCGCGCCGAGGCCACGCTCAGCCGCGTGGTGGCGGGCGTCGAGGTGTTCCGTCGCGAGTGGGAGACGACGACCTCGTTGCGGATGACGCAGTACCAGCCGCAGCACTCGATTCCCGACGTCGGCCTCACCTCGGCCGGGGCGTTCGTCGAATGGTCGCAGCCGCTCTTCGCCTCGCTGACGCTCGATGCCGGCGGCCGGCTGGATCGGACGCGGAACGAGGCGGACGGGGCCAAGGCGGCAACCGCCCTCTACCGCGCGTATCACGACACGGCGCGAACCAGCGTCAGCGAGACGAACCCGGCCGGCAAGGTGAGGCTGACGTGGTCGCCGGCGCCGGAGGTGACCTTCAGCGGCGGCGTCGGACGGACGGTGCGCGTGCCCGACCCGCAGGAGCGGTTCTTCGGGCTGCGGCGCATGGGGTCGGACTGGGTGGGCAACCCCTCGCTTGCGAGCACGACGAACACCGGCATCGACGTACAGGTCAGCTACCGCAGGACCGGGCTCTTCCTCACGGGCTCCCTCTACCGCGATGCCCTCGACAACTTCATCGCGATCTACCGCCAGGCTCGCCTCCCCGGCGCCCAGGGCACGATGAACCCCGCGGCTCGCTCCTGGCGCAACGTGAACGCGACCATGACGGGCGGCGAGGTGGAGGGACTGCTGTCGCTCACCGACCGCCTGTTCCTGACCGGCCAGGTGAGTGCAGTGCGAGGGAGGCAGGAGGCACGCGCGGGAGCCGCCATCAGCCCCAACATCCCGGAGATGCCGCCGGCCCGCTTCAGGGCCGGGCTGAGGTACGACGAGCGCCGCGCCGCGGGCGGCCTGTTCGGGGAGGCCGAGGTCGTCTACTCGATGGAGCAGGACCGCGTGGATGCCTCGCTCCTCGAGCAGCCGACGCCGTCGTGGACTTCGGTGAACCTGCGGGCGGGGTTCGCGTTCAAGTCGGCGCGCGTGTCAGTGGGGGTGGCGAACCTGCTGAACCGGGCCTACGCGGAGCACCTCTCCTACCAGCGCGACCCGTTCCGATCGGGCGCGAAGGTGCTGGAGCCGGGACGGAATGTGTATGTGAACCTGTCGGCGGTGTTCTAGCAGCGGACAGCAGGCAGCGGACAGCAGACAGCGGACAGCAGACAGCGAAAAGGCCCGGCGCGGATTGCGCGCCGGGCCTTCTTCTGCGTGTCTGAACTCGGAGCTGTCAGCTGTCAGCCGTACGCTGACCGCTGCCCCTAGGTGCGTCCCTCCAGGAACGCTCGCAGCTTGCGGCTGCGCGAGGGGTGGCGCAGCTTCCGCAGCGCCTTGGCCTCGATCTGCCGGATGCGCTCGCGGGTGACCGCGAAGTTCTGGCCCACCTCCTCGAGCGTGTGCTCGCTGCCGTCTCCCACCCCGAAGCGCATCTTGATCACCTTCTCCTCGCGCGGCGTGAGCGTCTTGAGCACCGCCTCGGTCTGCTCGCGGAGGTTCAGGTTGATCACGGCATCGGCCGGCGAGACGATGCCGCGGTCCTCGATGAAGTCGCCGAGGTGGCTGTCCTCCTCCTCGCCGATGGGAGTCTCCAGTGAGATAGGCTCCTGGGCGATCTTGAGGACCTTGCGGACCTTCGACACGGGGATGTCCATCCGCTTGGCGATCTCCTCGGAGGTCGGCTCCCTCCCCAGCTCCTGCACGAGCGACCGCGAGGTGCGGATGAGCTTGTTGATCGTCTCGATCATGTGGACCGGGATGCGGATGGTCCGGGCCTGGTCGGCGATCGCGCGGGTGATGGCCTGGCGAATCCACCAGGTCGCGTAGGTCGAGAACTTGTAGCCGCGGCGATACTCGAACTTGTCCACGGCCTTCATGAGGCCGATGTTCCCCTCCTGGATCAGGTCGAGGAACTGCAGGCCGCGGTTGGTGTACTTCTTCGCGATCGAGACGACGAGGCGGAGGTTGGCCTCGACCAGCTCGCGCTTGGCCTGCTCCGCCTGCGCCTCCCCGCGCCGGATGGTGTCGAGCGTCCGCTTGAGCTGGGCGGGCGTCTCCTCGAGGACTTCGGCCTGGCGCTTCACCTCGGCGCGCAGCTCCTTCAGCCGCTGCGCCATGGCCTTTCGCTCCTCCTCCTTCAGGCGCGACCGGCGCGTCTTGGCGGTCAGGAGCCGATCGAGGTTGTCGGCCTCGCGCTGCAGCCGCTGCACGCGCTCGACCCCCTCCTTGATGTCCTCGATCAGGCGGCGCTTGATCTGCTCGGTGAACTCGATCTTCCGGATCAGCTGCGACAGGTTCACCCGGGCGCGCATCGCCTTCCATCGCGCCCGGCGGTACTTCTTCTTGTCCTTCTTCGCGGTGGCGTCGAGCTTCTCGACGGCCTTCTCGTACGCCTGCCGTGCCTTCCGGACGGCGTCGATCTGGCGCAGGACCTCGCGCGTCCGGTCGGCGATCCGCTCGTCGGTGATCTCCTCGTCATTGAAGATCACCAGCTCGCGGATCGTCCGCTCGCCGGCCTTCAACTGGTCGCCCATCTCGATGACCTTGCGGGCCACCGTCGGCGTCCGCGAGATCGACTTGATCACGGCGAGCTTGCCGCGCTCGATCCGCTTGGCGATCTCGACCTCGCCCTCGCGCGTCAGCAGGGGGACCGTGCCCATCTCGCGCAGGTACATCCGGACCGGGTCGTTCGTCTTGTCCAGGGCGCCGGGCGTGAGGTCGAGCTCCAGCTCCTCGCCGGCCTCCTGCTTGTCCTCCCGGTACTTCTGCTCGGAATCGACGACCTCGATGCCGGCCGTGCCGAACGTGTTGAACAGGTCGTCGAGTTCGTCGGGGGAGGTGATGTCGGACCGCAGCAGGTCGTTCACCTCGTCGTAGAGCAGATAGCCTTTCTCCTTGCCGATGGAGATCAGCTGCCGGACCTCGTCGTATTTGTCCTCGAGCGACAAGGGCGTCTCCTCTCAAGTCTCCGCGCGTCTGACGTCACGTCAGCGCTAGGTCGAAAGCTGTTCGATCAGCCGAATGAGTTCCATCTTCCGCCGGTACAACTCCGCCATCCGCCCCTCGGCGTCGCCCCCCTGCAGGCCGTCGATCTCGCGCTGCAGGCCGGCCCGCTCGCGCTCGTACCGCAGCCGCTTGAGCGTCGCTACGCATTCGGCGAGGGGCGCCGGCGCGGCAGGCTCGGCCGCGATGCCGGTCACCAGCCGCGCTTCCTCCATAGTTAGACGTCCGAGAAGCGCCGAGGGGACCTCATGCGGCGACTCATCGTGCAGTCCCCGCGCCAATTCGAGAATCCGCCGGGTGACCAGGCCCTCGAGGTCGCCGTCTTCGAGGGCCGCCAACGCCTCGACGCCGGTCTCCGGGTCCTGGAAGAGCCCCCAGAGCAGCCCGCGCTCGGCGGTCCTCACCTGGCCGAAGCTCGGCAATTCCCGTGCCGTCACGGCCGGCCGCCGCTCCACCGCCGCCCGCCGAATCTCGGCCCGCACCACCTCCTCGGTGATCCGGGCCCGGTGGGCCAGGCGGTCGGCAAACTGGTCGCGGGCCGCCGCGTCCGGGATCTGCGCCGCGACCGGCAGCATCCGGTTCAGGAACTCGCGGCGCGCCTCGTCGCTGCCGAAGTCGCGGCCCTGGGACGCCCGGTCGATCAAGTACTCGAGGTAAGACCGCGAGCCTCGAATCAGATCCACGTACGGCCCGACCCCCTGCTTGCGGATGTAGCCGTCGGGGTCGTCACCCGGCGGAAGCAGCGCCACGTTCACCAGGAACCCTTCCTGCACCAGCAGCAGCGACGACCGCTCGGCCGCCCCCTGCCCGGCCGCATCCGGGTCGTAGCTGAGCACCACCTTCGACGCAAAACGACGCAGCAGGTGCGCCTGCTGCGCGGTCAACGCCGTCCCGCACGAGGCGACTACCGGCAGAACCCCCGCCTGCAGCGCCTGGGCGAAGTCGAAATACCCCTCCACCAGCACCGCGTACCCGAGCCGGCGGGTGTCTGCCTTCGTCAGGTTCAGCCCGTAAAGCGTCCGGCCTTTCGAGTAAATCGGCGTCTCGGGCGAGTTCAGGTACTTCGGCTGCTGGTCGGGATCCATGGACCGGCCGCCGAAGGCCACGATCGAGCCGCTGTCGCGGGCGATCGGGATCATCAGCCGGCCGCGGAAGCGGTCGACCGTCTGCCCGTCCTCGCGCTGCGCCACCAGGCCGCTCCGGAGCAGCAGCGGCAGCTCGAACCCCTGCCTCAAGAGCCACGACTTCAACGCCTCGCGTGCCGGGGGGGCGAAGCCGAGCCCCAGGTGGTCGGCCGTCTCGCGGCTGACCCCCCGGTCAACCAGCTGCTGCCTGGCCCTCGCCCCGGCCCTCCCCGCCAGCTGCTCGCGGAACCACGCCGCCGCGCGCTCGTGCACCTTGAGCAGCGTCTCGCGTTCGATCGCGTCGTCCCGGTCGCCGGCGCCGGCCGGTTCGGGCGCCGTCATCCCGAACTTCGCGGCGAGCAGGCGGACGGCCTCCTGGAAGCCCACCTTCTCCTGCAGCTCGACGAACTTGAAGACGTCGCCCCCGGTCTGGCAGCCAAAGCAGTAGAAGAACCCCTTGTCCGGGTTCACCTGGAAGGAGGGCGTCTTCTCCTGGTGGAACGGGCACAGCCCCTTCCAGGTTGCGCCCGCCTTCTTCAGCGGCACGTAGTCCTGCACCACCCGGACGATATCTGCCCGGGCGCGCAGGTCGTCGATAAAAGACGCGGGAAAGAGGGCCACGGTTACAGCTGGCGCTCGTCAGTCTTTCAGCTCCACCACCGTCACCCCGCCGCCGCCCTGCTCCGCCGGCGCCGGGTCGTACCGGGACACGAGCGGGTGCGTTCGCAAGTACTCCGCGATCGCTCGCCGCAGCTGGCCGGTGCCATACCCGTGAATCACCCGCACCGTGCGCTGGTCGCCGAGCAGCATGTCGTCGAGGAACCGCTCGGTGCGCGCGAGCGCTTCCTCCACGGTGCAGCCGATGACGTTCAGGTCGGCGGTCAGCCCGTCGGCCCGCGGCGCCGCCTGCACGTTCACGCTGACACGGGCCGCCGGGGCCAGCCCCGCCCCGCGCGCCCTCGAGGCCACCCGAAGGTCGGAGGTTCTCGCCCGGACCCGCTTCCCCAGCACCTCGACCTCCGCCTCGTCACCGTGGATGGCCGCCAGCGTGCCCTGCAGGCCCAGTCCGGTGACGACGACACGGTCGCCGATCTCGGCGGGGTGCTCGTCGGGAGGCGGCGGGGCGACGCGTTCCGGCTCGCCGGCGCGGAAGCGCGCGACAGCCTCGTCGAGGGCCCGCCGGGCCTCCACCCGCGCAGCACCTGCATCCCCCGTGGAGATGCCCGGCCCGCTTCGCTTCGCCGCCCGGCGTTCGGCCGCCCCGGCCAGCTCGGCGGCCTTCTTCTTGAGGTCCTCGACGACGCGGTCGATCTCGCGCCGCGCCTCGCGAAGCTGCTCGTCGAGCCGCGTTTCGACGCGACGGCGGAATGTCTCCTCGCGCTGCCGCAGGCTGTCCTCGCGGGCCTTCACCCGGGCCTCGGCGTCGCTCAGCACCTGCCGCTCCCGCGCCGCCAGCCGGCGCTCGTGGTCGAGGTCGTGCAGGTTCTGGTCGATGCGCGCCAAGTGCTCGGCCAGCTTGGCGTCACGGGCGCTCAGGTTCTCGCGCGCCGCCGTCAGCACCTCCTGGCGCAGTCCCAACCGGCCCGCGATCTCGAGCGCCAGGCTGCGCCCGGGCGAGCCGTAGACGAGGCGGTAGGTCGGCTCGAAGGTGGCCGGGTCGAAGCCGAAGGCCGCGACCGAGACCCCGGGGGTCGTGGTCGCGTAGGTCTTCAGCGGCTCCGCGTGGCTGGTGCAGACGACGATGGCGCCACGCGCCCGGAAGTGATCCACCAGGGCCACCGCCAGGGCGCCTCCCTCGGCGGGGTCGGTGCCCGACCCGAGCTCGTCGAAGAGCACCAGTGCCGGCAGCGCCAGCATCCGGTCCATCGACACGATGTTGGTGATGTGCCAGGAGAAGGTGCTGAGGTTGGCGTCGATCGACTGCTCGTCGCCGATGTCGGCGAACACTCCCCGGAACACCGGGAGCCTCGACCCCGGGGCCGCGGGGACGTGCAGGCCAGCCTGCGCCATCAGCGCCAGGAGGCCGGCCGTCTTCAGCGCAACCGTCTTGCCGCCGGTGTTTGGCCCGGTGATGACGAGGACGGTGGCGGGCGGCGCCAGCAGGATGTCCACCGGCACCGGCTCGGCGGGCATCTCGCGGGGGTCGCGGCGAAGGCGGCGCTCCCCCTCCTCCGCCTCGCCGTTCTCGCTCTCCGGGCTGGCCAACTGCTCGGCGACCGCCCGAATCAGCAGGGGATGGCGGGCCGACCGCAGCTCGAAACCGCCGTCGCTCGAGATCGCCGGCTCGATGCCGCCCACCAGGGACGAGAAGCGGGCCTTGGCCTGGACCACGTCGAGCTCGGTCGCGGCGTCCAGCGTCCGCTGCAGATCGAGCGCCCGGCGGCGGAAGGCATCGGTGAGCGCCAGCAAGATGCGCCGGACCTCCGCCGCTTCCTGCTCCTCCAGCGCCACGATCTCGTTGTTGACGTCCACCGTGCTGAGGGGCTCGAGGTAGAGGCTCGCGCCGCTCGACGAGCTGCCGTGAATGATCCCGGGGATGGCCGCCCGGTGCTCGGCGCGGACGACCAGCACGTAGCGGCCGTTGCGGTCGGTGACGATCTGGTCCTGCAGGTAGCGGGAGGTGTCGCGCCCCCGGAGGTACGACTCGAGCGTGCTGCGCAGGCGGGCCCGCTGGCGGCGCAGGCGGTCACGGATCGATCGCAGCTCGGGGCTCGCGTTGTCGGCCACCTCGCCGCTCGCGTCGATCTTCTCGCGGATCTCCGCTGTCTCGGCCTTGAACGAGGCAGTCTGCTCGACCAGGCTCCCGAGCAGGGGGAAGGGCCCGGCGGCCCCGCGAATGGCAGCCCGCGTCTGTTCGATGGAGTCGAGGAAATCGGCCAGGCCGAGCAGCCGGGCCGGCTCGAGCGGGCGCCCTTCGACAGCCAGCGCGGCCAGGGTGCCCTGGATGTCGGGCGGCGCCTGCAGGGGGAACGAACCGCCGGCGGCGAGATAGCGAGTGCCCTCTGTCGTCGCAGCGAGCGCCTGCGCGACCCGGCGCGGGTCGGTGTGCGGGCGAAGGCCGGCGAGGCGCTCCCGCCCGAGGGGCGTGGCCGCCTGGACGCACACCGCCTCGACGATTCGCGGGAACTCCAAGGCCTGTTGGGCGGCTCGCTGCATAGAAGGGTGGGTGACCCGGCTATCCGGAGGCAACCTCCCACACTAACACAACCAGGCGGCGCGCGCAACGCTCGGAGCCCGGCGGCTACAGGTGATTGATCAGGCTCGCCGTCGTCGCGGCGCCGAACCCGTTGTCGATGTTGACCACCGTCACCCCGCCGGCGCAGCTGTTGAGCATCCCGAGCAGGGCCGCGACCCCGTTGAAGCTGGCCCCGTAGCCGATGCTGGTCGGGACGGCAATTACCGGCACGCTGACCAGGCCGGCCACGACGCTCGGGAGGGCTCCTTCCATGCCAGCTACGACGATGATCACGCGTGCCGCAGTGAGGCGGTTCTGCGCCCTGAGGAGGCGGTGCAGACCTGCGACGCCGACGTCGTACAAACGGTCGACCTGGTTGCCCATCAGCTCGGCCGTGACGGCGGCCTCCTCGGCCACGCCGAGGTCGGACGTGCCGGCCGCGGCCACCAGGATCGGCCCCTTCCCGGGAGCGATGTCCTTTTGCTGCAAGGTGATAGCACGAGCTTCGGGGTGGAACACGGCGCCCGCCACCTGCTCGCGGACCGCCGCGAAGGCCTCCTCCGTCGTGCGGGTGACCAGCAGGCTCTGGCCCCGGCCGACGATGCGCCCGGCGATGGCGGCGATCTGGGCCGGACTTTTGCCTGTACCAAGGATGACCTCGGGAAAGCCCTGGCGCAGAGCCCGGTGATGATCTACCCGGGCAAAACCGAGGTCCTCGAACGGCAGGTCGCGGAGGTAAGCGTGGAGCCGCTGTTCGGCATCGGTCGCCGAGATCCGGCCCGCGGCGACCTCGTCGAGGAGATCGCGGAGAGGCGGAAGAGTCATCGGTCACCCCGGTACGGGGGGGCGGGTGGCAATTGACGTTTCATGGCTGGGCAATATAATGACTTCTTTGTTCCCGTCCCCGACACGGCTTTCCTATGACGCCCGTTGAAACCCTCATCCTCGGGGCGTACTTCTTCATCCTCAGCATCCTGGCGGTATACGGCTGGCACCGTTACTACCTTGTGTATCTTTACATGAAGCACAAGGGACGCGAGGTGGCCCGGCCGGAGGTGCCGGCCGAGTGGCCCGAGGTCACCGTCCAGCTCCCCCTCTTCAACGAGATGTACGTCGTCGACCGGCTGCTCCAGGCGGTCTGCCGGATGGACTACCCGCGCGAGCGGCTCGAGATCCAGGTTCTCGACGATTCCACCGACGAGACGCAGGAGATCGCGCGGCTCGCGGTGCAGCGCTACGCCGCCCTGGGCTTCGACATCAAGTACCTGCACCGAGACGACCGGACCGGGTTCAAGGCCGGAGCGCTCGACGCGGGGCTGCGGGTGGCGCGCGGCCGCTTCGTGGCGATCTTCGACGCCGACTTCGTCCCCCGGCCCGACTTCCTCAAGAAGACGGTCCCGTACTTCGCCCAGCCGCGGGTGGCCATGGTCCAGGCGCGCTGGACCCACCTCAACGGCGACTACTCGCTGCTGACGCGGGTGCAGTCGATCCTGCTCGACGCGCACTTCGTGCTCGAGCACGGCGGGCGGAACCGCTCGGGGCGGTTCTTCAACTTCAACGGGACCGCCGGCATCTGGCGGCGGGAGGCGATTGCCGCGGGCGGCGGGTGGCAGCACGACACGCTCACCGAGGACCTCGACCTCAGCTACCGCACGCAGCTCGAAGGCTGGCAGTTCGTGTTCCTCCCCGAGGTCGAGGCCCCTGCCGAGGTGCCGGTCGAGATGAACGCCTTCAAGTCGCAGCAGCACCGCTGGGCCAAGGGGTCGATCCAGACCTGCCTCAAGCTGCTGCCGCGGATCCTGCAGTCGGACGCGCCGGTGCCGGTGAAGGCCGAGGCGTTCTTCCACCTCACGGCGAACTTCAACTACCTGCTGATGGTCGTGTTGTCGGTGCTGATCTTCCCGTCGATGATCATCCGCTACAACATGGGCTGGTACGAGATGCTGCTGGTGGACGTGCCGCTGTTCTTCGCGGCCACCGCGTCCATCGCGAACTTCTACATCGTCTCCCAGCGCGAGCTCTACCCCGACTGGAAGACCCGCCTGAAGTACCTCCCGTTCCTGATGTCGATCGGCATCGGCCTGGCGGTGAACAACACCCGCGCGGTGGTCGAGGCGCTGCTCGACAAGCAGAGCGAGTTCGCCCGGACGCCGAAGTACGGCGTCGTGCGGCGCGACAGCGACGACTGGACGACGAAGAAGTACCGTCAGTCGGTCGCCGTCCAGCCCATCATCGAGGTTGCGCTCGGCCTGTACTTCACCTGGACCGTGTTCTACGCGCTGGCGAACCAGATCTACGCCACGGTGCCGTTCCTGATGCTGTTCCAGATCGGGTTCCTCTACACCGGCGTGTTGTCGGTCGTGCAGCAGTTCGCCAGCCAGGGCGTCGTCCTCAAGACCGAGGTCGCGAAGTAGTCGCGCGGGACGGGCGTCGCTGCCCGTCCCCTCTCCCTCCGCCCCTTCCGCGCTCCGCTCCGCCTGACTGCTATACTTATCCGATCGCCCGATGGACCCGCTGTACATCCGCAACTTTTCGGTCGTCGCGCACATCGACCACGGCAAGAGCACGCTGGCCGACCGTTTCCTCGAGCTGACGGGGGCCGTGCAGTCGCGAGAGATGGAGGCCCAGCTGCTCGACAGCATGGACCTCGAGCGGGAGCGCGGCATCACGATCAAGGCGCACCCGGTGAGGCTCACCTACCGGGCCGACGACGGCCAGACCTACCTCCTCAACCTGATCGACACCCCCGGGCACGTGGACTTCTCGTACGAGGTGACCCGCTCGCTCGCGGCCTGCGAGGGCGCGCTGCTGCTGGTGGACGCGGCGCAGGGGGTCGAGGCGCAGACCCTCGCCAACGCCTACCTCGCGGTGGACAACAACCTCGAAGTCATCCCGGTCATCAACAAGATCGACCTCCCGGGCGCCCAGGTGGACGAGACGAGGCGGCAGATCGAGGAGATCATCGGGCTCGACGGCAGCCACGCGATCCCGACCTCGGCGAAGGTCGGCACCGGCGTGCGCGACGTGCTCGAAGCGGTCGTGCACCGGCTGCCGCCGCCCCGCGGCGACGCCGACGCGCCCCTGAAGGCGCTGATCTTCGACTCTTGGTACGACCCCTACCGCGGCGTGGTCATCGTCGTCCGCGTCATCGACGGCAAGCTGCGCGGGCGGATGAAGGTGCGCTTCATGGCGGCCGGGCAGGAGTACGAGATCGAGGAGGTCGGCGTGTTCACCCCCAAGGCGACGCCCATCGACGAGCTGGGCGTCGGCGAGGTGGGGTTCATCACGGCCGGCATCAAGCGGGTTGCCGACGCGAAGATCGGCGACACCATCACCGAGGCGGCGCGCCCGGCGGCCGAGGCGTTCCCCGGCTTCACCGAGCTGAAGCCGATGGTCTTCGCCGGGCTGTACCCGGTGGAAGGCCACCAGTACCCCGAACTGCGCGACGCCCTGGAGAAGCTGCGTCTCAACGACGCCTCGTTCTTCTACGAGCCCGAGACGTCGGCCGCCCTCGGCTTCGGGTTCCGGTGCGGGTTCCTGGGCTTGCTCCACATGGAAATCGTGCAGGAGCGGCTCGAGCGGGAGTTCGACCAGGAGTTGGTGACGACCGCTCCCGGCGTGCTCTACAGGGTCACGACCACCGACGGCGAGGTCCACGAGATCGACAGCCCCGCCAAGCTGCCCGAGCCGGGCCGCATCGCGGTCATCGAGGAGCCGGTCATCACGGCGATGATCCTCACGCCTCCCGAGCACGTCGGGGGGATCCTCACGCTCTGCCAGGAGAAGCGGGGCGTGCAGAAGGCGCTCGAGTACCTTGCCTCCAACCGGGTGCTGATCACCTACGAGCTGCCGTTCAACGAGGTCGTGCTCGACTTCTACGACCGCCTCAAGTCGATCTCGCGCGGGTACGCCTCGCTCGACTATCACGTGACCGGCCACTGGCAGTCGCCGCTGGTGAGACTCGACATCCTGGTGAACGGTGAGCCGGTGGACGCCCTGTCGGTGATCGTCCACCGCGACTCGGCGTACGCCCGCGGGCGGTCGCTCGCCACCAGGATGCGGCAGCTGATTCCCCGGCAGATGTTCGAGGTGGCCATCCAGGCGGCGGTGGGCAGCCGGATCATCGCCCGCGAGACCGTGAAGGCGCTCCGGAAGAACGTGCTCGCGAAGTGCTACGGCGGCGACATCACGCGCAAGCGCAAGCTCCTCGAGAAGCAGAAGGAGGGGAAGCGCCGCATGAAGCGCGTGGGCCGCGTGGAGATCCCGCAGGAAGCCTTCCTGGCGGTCCTGCGCGTTGGCGACGAGGAGCAGTGACGTGAAGCACCAGAAGGCGAAGACCGCCGCCCCAGCCGCCCCCGCGCCCCCCGCGCCCGCCGCGCCGCGCCGCAAGTCCACGGTCCGGGAGTACTTCGAGGCTCTCGCCACCGCGGTGATCCTCGCGCTCTTCGTCCGCACCTTCGTCGTCCAGGCGTTCAAGATCCCCACCGGGTCGATGGAGAACAACCTGCTCATCGGCGACCACCTGCTCGTCAACAAGATGGTGCTCGCCCCCTCGCCGGCCGCCGTCGACCGCCTGCTCCTCCCCGTGCGCGACGTCAGGCGCGGCGACGTGGTCGTCTTCAAGTACCCCGAGGATCCCGAGCGCGACTTCATCAAGCGGGTCATCGGGCTGCCGGGCGAGACGCTCGAGGTGCGCGACAAGCGGGTCTACGTGGACGGCCGCCCGCTCGACGAACCCTACGTCCATTACCTCGTGCCCCCCTCGGGCTCCGCGCAGTTCAACGAGGTGACCTCGTACGACCTGCGCGAGCGCTACGGACCCGTGACGGTGCCGACCGGGCAGTACTTCGTCATGGGGGACAACCGCGACAACTCGCAGGACAGCCGCTACTGGGGCTTTCTTCCCCGCGAGTACATCAAGGGCCGCGCCCTGATGATCTACTGGTCGTACGAGTCGCGGAGCGAGGACTACGTGGAAAACGGCCTCGCCGCTTCGCTGCGGCGCCTGGTCAACGTCGCCACCCACTTCGTCACCCGGACGCGCTGGAGCCGGATCTTCGACCCCGTGCGGTAGGCGGGTCTCCCCGTCAGGCTGCTGAAAGCGCGCCCCCTCGCTACAGGCTTCTCCTGCATCGGCCGAGAAGATCGGTGGAAGCGACGAGTGCGCCCGGAGGGCGCCGCGCCCGGGAGAACCCATATGGTCGGCAAGCTGGTCAAGATCGCGATCGCGCTGCTGCTCCTCAACGGGATCGTGCGGCTGGGTGCGGCCTACCTGGCCGACTACCGGTTCGAGGACCGGCTCACGCAGATCGCGCAGTTCGGCGATCGCCGCAGCGAGTCGCAGCTGTGCGCCGAGGCGATCGAGGCGGCCCGGCAGTTCGAGGTGCCGGTCGCCCCCGAGGACATCACCATCCGCCGGGGCACGAACCCGCCGTTCAGCTGCGGCAAGGGATACAAGGGCGCCGTGTCGGTCAGCAGGGGAGGGGCCGAGAAGCTGTACATCGACGCGTCCTACCAGCGCGAGGTCGCCCTCCTGCCCGGGTACGCCCGGCCCTTCACGTTCAACCCCTCGGTCGAGGTCTGGGCGAGGGTGTACTGAGAAGCAGGCGGAGGGCGGGACGCGTCAGGCGGGAAGGAAGCCTGACACTACGCGGCCGTTCTTGATGACCGCGGCGATCGAGGGCGCGCCGACCCTCAACAGGTCGACCGCCTCGCCGTTCACCACCACCGCGTCCATCGATTTGCCAACCTCGAGGCTGCCCACCCGGTCGTGCCGGTCGATCGCGTACGCCGCGTTCAGGGTGGCGGCGATCAAGGCTTCCTCGAGCGTCAATCGCATCCCGAAGCAGGCCAGGGCCATCACGAACGGCATCGACGGCGTGAAGCCGCCGCCCGGGTTGATGTCGGTGGCGAGGGCAACCGCCACGCCGTGCTCGATCAGCATCCGCGCCGGCGCGAACCGCCCCATCTTCAAGTAGAAGGCGGCCCCGGGGAGCAGCGTCGCGACCACCCCCGCGCGCGCCATCGCCTCGGCCGAGCCAGGCTCCACGAACAGCAGGTGATCCGCCGAGCGCGCCCCGACGTCGGCGGCAACGTCGGAGCCGCCGCTCGCCGCCATCTCGTCGGCGTGGATGCGTGCCCGCAGCCCCGCCTCCTGGCCCGCCCGCAGGATCTCGCGCGACTCGACGGGGGTGAACACGCCGGTCTCGCAGAACACGTCGCACCACTCGGCGAGGCGCCCGGCCGCGACGGCCGGGATCATCTCTCGCACGAGGAGATCGACGTACTGCTGCCGGCGCTCGCGGTACTCGAGCGGGATCTCGTGCGCCCCCAAGAAGGTGGGCGCCAGGTCGATCGGCTGCCGCGCCGCGAGCGTGCGAATCGCCCGGAGCATCCGCAGCTCGGCGGCGGTTTCGAGGCCGTATCCGCTCTTCGCCTCCGCCGTCGTGGTGCCGCACGCCAGCATCTCCGCCAGGCGCGGCAAGGCGGCTGACACCAGCTCTTCCTCCGACGCCTGCCGCGTCGCCCGGACGGTGCTGAGGATGCCGCCCCCTTCGGCCGCGATTTCGGTGTAGGCGGCGCCGGCCAGGCGGCGGCGGAGCTCCTCGCGCCGGTCGCCGGCGTAGACCACGTGCGTGTGCGGATCGACGAAGCCCGGCACCACGGTGCGGCCCCCCGCGTCGAGCGCCGTCGCGCCGGGTGCCGGCACGACTTCCGCGTCGCAGGCTGCGGTGGTGCCGGCGAAGACGATTCGGCCGTCGAGCGAGGCGACGGCGCCGTCGGCGATGGGGGAAACCTCGTTCTGGGCGGGGCCCCGGCGGGGCGCCGGCCCGGCGCAGGTGAGCAGCCGGCCGGCGTGCCGCAGGATGAAGTCGGCGTTCACGGCGGCGGTCAGCTCTGGCCCTGCGCCTTCTGCACCTCGGCCGCCGCGTCGAGCGCGCGCATGATCGGTGACGCGGCCGGCGTCTGCGGGGCCGGCTCGGCCACCTGGCGCGGGCGGTGCAGCAGGATCTTGTCCTCGCGCTCCTTCTGGTCCTGCTCGCGCACGAAGTCGAGGGCGTTCCGCAGGGCGGTGATCGTGGACTGCAGCGAGGCCTCGACGTCCCGCCGCTTCAGCTTGAGGCCGTCGATTTCCCGCTGCAGGTCGTCGATTCTTCCCTGCGACTGCTGCAGCACCAGCTCGGCCCTCGATTCGGCCTCTTCGATGGTGCGCTTGGCGTCCTGCTCGGCGTGCTCGCGGATCTCGTCGGCGAGCCGCTGCGCCGTCAGCAGGGTGTTCCGCAGGTTCCGCTCGTGCTCCCGGTGCTCGGCGATGAGCGACTCCATCCGCGCCAGCTCCTGGTGCAGCCGGTCGGTCTCCCGCAGCGCCCGCTCGTAGTCGTCGGCGACCTCGTTGAGCAGCGCGTCCACTTCGTTGCGGTCGTAGCCTCTGAACACGACGGTCAGCTTCTGCTGCCGGAGGTCGAGCGGTGTCACCTTCATGAGCTGTCTCCTGTACACGCCTGGGTTGCTGCCTCTTCCGAGTCTCGGTCGTTCACGCGTTCGACGTTAGCCCGCGCGGGCCGAAGATCGCCGTTCCCACGCGGACGATCGTGGCGCCTTCCTCGACGGCCGGCTCGAGGTCGTGGCTCATGCCCATCGAGAGGTGGACCGCCGAGGCCGGCAGGCGGCCCGACGCGAGCAGTTCGTCGCGCAGCGCGCGCAGGCGGCGGAAGTACGGCCGCGCGGCTTCGGCGTCCTCGAAGAAGGGCGGCATCAGCATCAGGCCCGCCGGCCGGGCGGCGCGGCACGACCGTGCCGCCTCGAGCACTTGGCCCAGGTTCTCGGGGGGAACGCCGAACTTGGTGGCCTCGCCGGCGAGATCGACCTGGACCAGCACCTCCGGGCGCACGCCGGCCGCGAGGGCGGCGCGGTCGAGCGCCTCGAGCAGGGGTGCGCTGTCGATGGAATGGACGACCGGGAACGAGGTGGCTGCCTTTCGCACCTTGTTCGACTGCAGGTGCCCCACCAGGTGCCAGCGCACGGGCAGGTCGGAGGTCGCCTCGATCTTCGGGAGAGCCTCCTGGACCCGGTTCTCGCCGAAGTCGCGCTGTCCGGCGGCATAGGCCGCCCTGACGTGCGAGGCCGGGTAGGTCTTCGAGACGGCCACCAGGAGGACGTCGGACGGATCGCGGCCCGAGGCCTTGGCGGCGCGGGCGATGCGCCCGCGGACACGGTCAAGACGCGCGGCAAGGTCGGCCTCGAGGCTCACGGGTCGAAGCGGCAGGGAGGCGGTCCGGAGACGGACGGGCGGCCGCCGGGGACGCCGGCGGCCGCGACAGGGCGGGACGGTATCGGGACCGTCCCTACTTCTTCAGCTGCGTCACGAGGGCCTTCGCCTGCTCGGCATACTGGCCTTCGGGGGCGAGCGTCAGGTACTTCTCGAACATACCGGCCGCCTCGGCCAGGTTGCCGAGGTTCACGTAGCACATGCCCAGCTGGTAGTGCGAGTCGGCGTGCTGCGGATTGAGCTTGATCGCTTCCTCGAAGTGCTTCTTGGCGTCCTCCGCCTTGCCCGCGTTCCAGGCGATGACGCCCTGGTTGTAGAGGGCGTCCACACCGCCGCCGCCGCCGGTGGCGCCGCCCGCCGATGCCAGCTCGGCCGCCTTCTGGCTGGCCGCCTGGGCGTCATCGAAGCGCTTCTGCGCGTTGTAGACGGTGGCGAGGCCGTTGTAGGCCTCCACGTAGTCGGCCTTCAGCTCGATCGCCTTCTTGAAGGACTCTTCGGCCTTGTCGTATTCCTTCTTCTGCGCCTGCGCGAAGCCGATGTTGTAGTAGCAGTCGTAGCAGCTCGGCAGCAGCGTGATGGCCTCGTTGAACTTGGCGAGCGCGGTGTCGTAGTCGTTCGAACGGCTGGCGGCAACGCCCTCCTCGAACAGCGTTTTCACGGCTTCCGCCTTCGCGGCGTCTTCCTTGGTCAGGCCGACCGAACCCGGCACCAGCGCGAAGTTCACCTCGGCCGCGTCGCCGAGCCGCACGCGCGCGTCGAACGACTGCGAGCCGAGCTTCTCCTTCTCGGCAGTGACCTTGTAGCGGCCCGGCGGCAGGCCGATCTGGATGAACTCGCCTTTCTTGTTCGTCTTGACCTCGTAGCTGCGCGAGATGCCGTCGAGGAACGAGATCGAGACCTTCGCGCCGTCGACGGGCTTGTTCTCCCCGTCCACGACCTTACCTTTCAACATCCCGGTGGACTGGGCCCAGCCGGGCGACGCGATCGCAACGGCCGCCAGCACCGCAAGAACAACGAGCAGCGCACGACGGCCGGAGAGAACGGGAAGCATGAGTCAACCTCCGTCTGATTGCAGGATACGGGCAAGACACGGCGGGGACGCCACCGCATCACCAGTTTACACGATCTTGGGGCGCGAACCGTCGTGTCAACAGGGCTTTAGGGGTGGTCAGCGGGCGAAGAAACGGGTCAGGTCGTCCAGGCGTGAGGTCACCGGCGCGGGCGGCAGCGCGTCGAGGAAGACCGCCCCGTACCCCTTCGTCCTGACCCGCGGGTCGAGCAGCGCCAGCACCCCGCGATCCTGCCGGTGCCGGATCAACCGCCCGAAGCCCTGAAGGAGCGTCAGCACGGCCAGCGGGACCTGGTACTCCGTGAAGGGGCTCTCGCCCCTCGCCTGGATCGCCTCGATCCGCGCGGCGGTGACCGGGTCGGCCGGCGAGGCGAACGGGATCTTGTCCACGATCACGCAGCTCAGCGCCTCGCCCACCACGTCCACGCCCTGCCAGAAGCTCGACGTGGCCAGCAGCACGGCGTTGCCGAGCGAGCGGAACCGCCGCAGCAGCACCGAGCGCGGGGCCTGTCCCTGCACGAGCACCGGGAAGGGGAGTGAAGGGGGAAGCGAACGCTCCACCTCGCGCAGCATCGCGTAGCTGGTGAAGAGGACGAAGGCGCGCCCCTCGGTGCGCTCGAGGATCTGGAGGATCTCGCGGGTTGCCGCCGCCGGGAATTGCGGCGAGCGGGGGTCGGGCATCCGCGGCGGCAGGTAGAGGATCGCCTGCTCCCGGTACGCGAACTCGGAGGGCACGCGGATTTCGTCGGCGTCCCCCACTCCGAGGCGGCCCCGCACGTAGCCGAAGCTGCCCCCGACGGCGAGGGTTGCCGAGGTGAGGACGGTGGCAGGCAGCCGATCGAGCAGCAGCTCCCGCACGATCGCCGACACGTCGATCGGCGAGGCGCGAAGCGCGATGCCGCGGCCGCGCGTCTCGAGGTAGTAGACGAAGTCGGGGTCGCCCGCCCGGACGAGGAAGGCCAGGTGATCGTGCACCTCGCCCGCGCGACGGGCGATGGCCCGCAGGTCCTCGGGCGGGCTCGGGGCCAGGGCGATCTCCCCCTGGACCTCGTCGAGCGCCTCGCAGAGCGACGCGGCGGGCTGCTGCACCTCGGCGAGCGTCTCGGGCGCCACGCGCGCGCGCTCCTCCCCGCGCAGGTTGCCCCTGGCGCGGCGCAGCGCGTCGAAGAAGCGCGGCGCTCGGTCGGCCACCTCCTCGAGGCCGCGCCGGATCCCCCCGCGCGCCGCCTCGTCGAGGCTGGCGGCCGCCACCAGCGCCCGCGTGGCGTCGTGCAGCAGGTCCTCGATCCGGTACGTGCTGACCGCGACTCCGAAGTACTGCGTCGCCACCTCCTCGAGCTGGTGGGCCTCGTCGATCACCGCCACCTCGCACTCGGGAATCACCCCGCCCGCCGACTCCTGCCGCACCGAGGCGTCCGCGCACAGCAGGTGGTGGTTGACGACGACGAGGTCCGACTGCTCGGCGCGCCGGCGCATCCGGGTGACGAAGCAGTCTTCGTGGCGGGGACAGGACGGTCCGATGCAGTTCTCCGACGAGGCCGAGAGTTCGGCCCACACCTCGAGGTCGTCGGGCAGCCCCTCGAGTTCGGCGCGATCGCCGGTGTCGGTCTGACGGCCCCACGACGCGAGGAGGTCGGCCACCTCGGGCTCGACGAGCGCCAGCGACAGCGGGTTCTCGCGGAACTGGTCGAAGCGGTGGAGGCAGAGGTAGTTGCCGCGTCCCTTCAGGCAGGTGGCGGTGAAGTCGATGCCCAGGGCCCGGCGCAGGTCCT
>DAOPQX010000013.1:0-23503 GCA_035348395.1 Vicinamibacterales bacterium
CGCTGTCGCTGACCTATCAGCCCTCGGAGCAGTGGAACCAGGCGCTCACGC
Source organism: Vicinamibacterales bacterium (assembly GCA_035348395.1). Lineage (GTDB taxonomy): Bacteria > Acidobacteriota > Vicinamibacteria > Vicinamibacterales > Fen-181 > JARKSS01. Next base: position 52 of record DAOPQX010000013.1, read on the forward strand.
TGACCTACGCCAGCTTCGAGCGCAGCCGAGGGGGAGTGCGCCTCTACGACTACGCGATCGCGCGCAGCCGAACCACCTTCCAGTTCAACCGGTACCTCTTCTTCCGCGGCATCGTCGAATACAACAGCTTCCGGCGCCAGCTGGTGACCGACCTGCTCGGGTCGTTCACCTACATCCCGGGCACAGTGCTGCACGCGGGATACGGCTCGCTGTACGAGCGGACCCGGTGGGACGGCTTCCAGTACGTCCGCGACGACCGCTTCCAAGAGGCGCGGCGGGGGCTGTTCCTGAAGGCGTCGTACTTGTGGAGGATGTAGTGCGCTAGCTCTTCCCGAGGATTCCTCCCAGCCCGATGTTCCCGATGATCGAGCCTTCCTCGGTGCCGCCCTTGCCCATCTTCGGCATCGCCTTGTAGATGCGGTCGGCCATGCGGCTGAGCGGGAGCGACTGCAGCCACACGCGGCCCGGCCCGGTGAGCGTCGCGAAGAAGAGCCCCTCGCCGCCGAACAGCGCCGTCTTCACGCCGCCGACGAACTGCACGTCGTAGTTCACCGACGGCTGCAGCGCCACGAGGCAGCCGGTGTCCACTCGCAGCGTCTGGCCCGCCGGCAGGTCGTAGGTGTGGACGGTCCCGCCCGCGTGCGCGAACACGAGGCCGTCGCCCTCGAGCTTCTGCATGATGAAGCCCTCGCCGCCGAACAGGCCGACCCCGATCTTCTTCTGGAACGCGATGCCAATCGACACGCCCTTCGCGGCGCAGAGGAACGAGTCCTTCTGGCAGATGAGCGTGCCGCCCAGCTTGGCGAGGTCCATCGGCAGGATCTTCCCCGCGTAGGGGGCCGCGAACGCCACGCGTTCGACGCCGCCCGCGCTGCCGTTCGTGAAGACCGTCATGAAGAGGCTCTCACCCGTCAGCAGCCGCTTGCCGGCGCCAAGCAGCGCGCCCATTACGCCCCCTTGCTGCTGCGCGCTCCCGTCGCCGAACACCGTCTCCATCTTGATTGCGTTCGTCATGAACATCATGGTGCCGGCCTCGGCCACGGCGCTCTCGCCCGGGTCGAGGTACACCTCGACGAACTGCATCTCGGCGCCGTAGATCTTGAACTCGATCTCGTGCGAGCGCCGTCCGGGGACCACGGGTGGCGGGGCGGTCGCGCCACCGCCGAGGTAGCGTGCCAGCTGCGGCACCTGCTCGAGGGGCGTCCAGTTCGACATGCCCCCGGTGAACACCAGCGTCTTGCCGTCGGCGGTGCCCGACTTCAAGCTGGCCACCACTTCTTCCTCGCTCACCGGGCCGACCTGGTGTCCGCCAATCGCGAGGAACCACTGCTGATTGCTCATGCTGTTACTCTCCAGAGATCGAGACTCGTGGATCACGGATCAGGGATAGGGATCAGGGTACGGAGGTTTCCGGGGCGTCGGCCGCGTCGATACCGGCCGATGCCTTCCTCTCGAGGTCGGCCGCAGCCGCCGGGTCGAGGCCGAGCAGCGACGCCAGGCGCGCCAGGTAGATCCGCTCGGCGCCCGAAACCTGCTCGTCCGCCCTGACGATGCTGAAGGCCAGCGTGTAGAGATCCCGGCGCTGCGCCTCGTCCGGGATGCCGGAGACGATCGCCTCGAGCGGCGTCGGATGGTCGACCTCCCCCGCGGCCAGCGCCTCGAGGCCGGCGCCGCGAGCCTGCCCCAGGATGGCCTCGCGCTCGTCCGGCGACAAGGTGCCGTCGGCGCGGGCGGCGGAGATCATCAGGCGGACGATACGTACCGCACCGTCCGGTATCCCCGAAGGGGCCGCCGTGGGTGCCGCCGGCGCGGCTGCCGCGCCCGGCAGAGGCGGAGGCGTGACGGGGCCGGCCGAGAACAACGGCGGGGCGGGTGAGACGCCCGGCGGCGGAAAGCCGCCCGGCACCGGTTGGGCCTGCCCGCCCTGGTTCTGACGCGACAGAGTCTCGAAGACGCCCCACGCCACGCCGCCCAGGGCGAGCAGCGTGCTGGCGTTCAGGAAGCCACCCCCGCCGGTCAGGAACCGCTTGGCGCGGCGCGACCTCTTCCGGCGTCCCCCCAGCGAGCCGAGGACCATCTCCCCGATCATGTGCTCGATGTTCATCCGGCTTCTTCCTCCCGCCGAGGGACGAGGATAGCGCAGAATCGCGATGGGGCCGTACCGTGAGCGTGAGAAACGTCACGTTCTGGGTACGGCCCCTCGTGAGTGAAAGCCGTCACACTTTTCAATACGTCCTGAGTGAGGGTCTAGGTTGCGAGGATCTTCAGGAACTCCTCGGGGTGCGAGGCCCGGAGCTGCGCGTCCTCCCGGCTCACGAGGTTCCGCTTCACGAGGCTGGCAAGCTCCTCCTCGAGCGTGTACGACCCAGCCTTGCGCGTGATCGTGATTTCCTGGTTCAGGTGCTGGAGGGCGTTCTTGCGGATGTGCTGGCGCGCGCCGTACCCCACCACGAGCAACTCGCTGGCCGGCACCCGTCCTCCGCCAATTCGTGGCAGCAGCGACTGGATGAGCACCGCCGAGAGGCCCATGGACAAGTCCTGGCGAATCGTCGGCTGGCGCTCGGGCGGGAAGTTGTCCGCGATCCGTCCGACTGCAGCGGCCACGTCGGTGGTGTGAAGGGTCGTCAGCACCAGGTGGCCAATCCCTGCCGCCTGGACCGCGATCCGCATTGTCTCGGGGTCGCGCATCTCGCCGACGACGATGACGTCGGGCGCCTGGCGGACGGCGGCACGCAGTGCCGTCGGGAAGTCGGGCGCGTCCACGCCGATCTCGACCTGCTCGACGATCGACCGGGCGTGCTGATGCCCGTACTCGACCGGGTCTTCGATGGTGACGATGTGACGGCGGTCGCGGCGGTTGATCTCGTCCACCAGCGCCGCAAGCGTGGTGGTCTTGCCCGAGCCGGTCGCACCGCCGATCAACACGAGGCCGTGCGCGAGGCGCGTGAGCAGTTCGACGCCCGCCGGGAGGTTGAGGCTGGAGAGGCGGGGTACCCGCGAGGGCAGCGCACGGATCGTCGCGGCCGGGCGCCCGCGTTCGCGGTGCAGGTTCACCCGGTACCGGCCGAGCCCAGGAACCGCGAGCGCCGCGTCGGCTATGCGGCTCTCCGCGTACCGGCGCTGCCCGTAGGCGGGCAGGGCCGGGAGCACGGCACGTTCGATCTCCTCGCCCTCGAGCGGGTCCTCGTCGAGCCGGCGGATGTCGCCGTCCACGCGAACGCTGGGCGGGACGCCGGCGACCAGCAGTAGATCGCTGCCGGACGCGCGCGCCAGCTGCTCGAGCCACGACCGAAGACGCGTGGGATCGAGCGTCTCGCGCGACTCCGCGGGCGATTCGCCACGCGGATCGGAGGATCCGGCCAGGGCGTTCAGCTCGTCGGCGAGCGCGTCGGGCTCTTCGTTCCAGCCCATTCGAACCTCCCGGTGGGGTCGGGAGTAATTAGAAGTCGGAAAGCCGGCACGACTTCTAATTACTCCCGACCCCTGTCTCCGGTCACGTCGGTGCTCGTATAGAATGCCACCATCTCATGACAAGGCACCCACCCCGTCTGAACGCACACCGTCGAGCTTCGCGGCCGCCGGTCGCGCTGGCGGCCGCGGTGCTGCAAGTCCTGGCCCTGGCCGTGCTCGCGCTTCTTTGCGCCGCCGCGCCGTCGCCGGCGCAGGATCCCCTGTCGGCAGCGAAGGACCACTACGCGGCGGCCGAGTACGAGAAGGCCCTTGGCGCGCTCGACGAGGCAAAGAAGGCGCCGGGCGTCGCGCCCCCGACCCTGCTGGCCATCGAGCGGTACCGGGCCCTGTGCCTGCTCGCCCTCGGCCGGAAGCCCGAGGCCGAGCGGGCCATCGAGGCCGTGCTCGACCTCGACCCCTTCTACGTGCCTGGCGACGACGACGCGGCGCCCTGGGTGCAGGCTGCCTTTCGCGAGGTCCGCCGGCGCGTGCTGCCCGCGACGCTGCAGCAGCGCTACGGGCGCGGCAAGCAGGCGTTCGAGCGCAAGGAGTACGCGGCGGCCGACCGGGCGTTCGCCGACGTGCTCCGGATGCTGAACGACCCTGACCTCGCGCTCGACGAGGGGGCGAAGTCGGACATGCGTCTCGTCGTGCAGGGGTTTCTCGATCTGTCGAAGGCTGCCAGCGCCGTTCCGCCGCCGCCACCGGCGCCCCTGCCCGAGGTGGCGAGCGCTCCCGCGACGCCGAAGCCCCGGGCCGCGTCCTCCGAGGGCGCGTCGAAGCCGGGGGGCGCCGCGCGGACTCCGGCGCAAGAGTCCAAGGGCGGCGGCCCCGTGTACGACAGCACTTCCCAGGACGTGGTTCCGCCGCTGCCGCTTCGGCAGTCGGTGGTCATTCCCGAGCAGGCACGCCCACGCGAGGAGATCGCCGGCGTGGTCGAGATCGTGATCGACACCAGCGGCTTCATCGAGTCGGCGGTCCTTCGGCAGTCGTTCGGCTCGGCGCTCGACGGCCTCGTGCTGCAGGCGGTCAAGGGCTGGCGCTACCGTCCGGGAATGCGGGCCGGCAACCCGGTGCGGTATCGCCGCCTCGTGCGCATCGTTCTTCCCTCGAGGTGACACACCCATGGAACGTCTCGCTTTGGCGTTGACCCTGTGCGCGGCCGGGTTGGGGATCGCGGTGGTGTCGGCGCAGCGAACGGTGAAGCCGGTTCTCCACGCCCAGCACTGGCTGGCCATCACCGGCAAGCCGCTCGCGGCGACACCGGGCGCCATGATGTTCCAGAAGGGCGGGAACGCGGTCGACGCGGCCTGCGCAATGCTCGGCGCCGCCTCGACGATGTGGGACACGCTCGGGTGGGGCGGCGAGACGCAGGCGCTGATCTACAACCCGAAGACCGGGAAGGTGATCGGCGTGAACGCGCTCGGCGTCGCGCCGACGGGAGCGACGCCGGAGTTCTACCGGTCGAAGGGCATGGCCTACCCGCCCGAGTACGGCCCGCTCGCCGCCGTCACACCGGGCACGCCGGGCGGGCTGCTGGTGATGCTCGCCGAGTACGGGCGCCTGAGCCTGGCCGACGTGCTGGCCCCGTCGATCCAGATGGCCGACGGCTATCCCATCGAGCAGCAGGCGGCCGACGCGATCGAGCGGTACAAGGACGAGATCAGGAAATGGCCCCCGTCAGCGGCCGTGTTCCTGACCCATCCCGGCGAGGCGCGCGAGGCGCCTGCGGCCGGCGAGATCTTCAGGCAGGCCGACCTCGCGCGCACGCTGCGGCGGCTGGTGGAGGCCGAGCAGCAGGCGCTGAAGGCGGGGCGCACGCGCAAGGAAGCGATCTACGCTGCCTACGACCGCTTCTACAAGGGCGACCTCGCCGAGGAGTTCGTGCGCGGCTCGCGCGAACTGGGCGGACTGATCACGCGCGAGGATCTCGCGTCGTGGAAGGTCCACCTCGAGGAACCCGTCGTCACCCGTTACAAGGGGATCGACGTCTACAAGCTGACCACCTGGGTGCAGGGGCCGGTCATGCTGCAGGCGCTCAACATGCTCGAGCCCATGGACCTGAAGGGGATGGGGTACAACAGCGCCCGCTACATCCACACCCTCTACCAGGTGATGAACCTCGCCTTCGCCGACCGCGACTTCTACTACGGCGACCCGTACTTCCCGCCCGAAGAACCGATCGAGGGGCTGCTCTCGAAGGAGTACGCCGCGGCGCGCGCCCGTCTGATCGACCACGAGAAAAACGATCCGAAGGTGAAGCCCGGCGACCCGTATCCCTTCCAGGGAGGGACGAATCCATATGCGCATCTGCTCGCCTCGTGGCCGCCGCCTCCTCCAAAGGCAGCGGGTACCGAGGGGGCGCGGGCCTTCGAGGAGGGCTTCCGGGCGGGCACGACCTCGATCCAGGCGGCCGACGAAGAGGGCTGGGTCGTGTCGGTGACGCCGAGCGGCGCCTGGATCCCCGCGACCATCGCCGGTTCCACCGGCATCGGCATGAGCCAGCGGATGCAGGCCTTCGTTCTCGACGAGGCGATGGGACCGTTCAACGTCGTCGCCCCCGGCAAGCGGCCGCGTTCGACGCTGACGCCCGGCCTCGCGCTGAAGGACGGTGCGCCTTACCTCTCGTTCGCCGTGCAGGGGGGCGACTCGCAGGACCAGAACCTCCTGCAGTTCTTCCTGAACGTGGTCGAGTTCGGGATGAACGTGCAGCAGGCGGCCGAGGCGGCGAACTTCAACAGCTACCAGATGCACAGCTCGTTCGACCAGCACCGCTCAGAGCCGGGGCGCCTGCTGCTGCACGAGGCGGTGCCCGCGTGGGTGCGCGACGAGCTGCGGCGGAAGGGCTACGAGCTCGAGTTCGAACCGCTGACCTCCGGGCCGATCAACGCGATCTTCTTCGACCGGGCACACCGGACGATGTGGGGCGGCTCGAGCCACCACGGCGAGGACTACGGGATCGGGTGGTAGCGACTGTCCGGATTCGGGAATTCGCCGGCGCCTCCATCTCCGATGTCGATGGTCGGCCTGGTGCTGCTGATTGCCTGCGCGAACGTGGCGAACCTGCTGATGGCGCGGACCGTCATCGGCATCGCGGTCGGCGTGCCCGCCTCGATTGCCGTCAGCCGCCTCGTGCAGTCGCAGTTGTTCGGCGTCGCGGCCGGCGACCCGGCGACCGTCGCCGCGGCCTCGCTCCTGCTGCTGGCCGTCGCCCTGCTCGCCGGCTACGTTCCCGCCGGCCAGGCCACCCGCATCGACCCGGTGCGGGCCCTGCGCGCAGGGTGATCGGACGGGGCAGGGATCAGATCGTGCAAAAGGTCCCGGGGGTGCAAGGGGTGCAGAAGGTGCGGTGCTGATGGTGCCGGAAGTGCTGGTGCCGGAAGTGCTGGTGCCGAGAGTGCCGCGCCTGCACCAGCACCATTGGCACAACCAGCACTGGCACCCGCGGCACATTCGGCACCGTCTGCACCTTCTGCACGACTCCGAGACGTCATTTACCGCTAGGAACCGGCACGAGCAGCAGATCCTGGAAATCGTAGCTGAAGTCGGTCATCGGCGAGACGGCGTCCATCGTCACCCGGTCGATCGAGCCATCCGGCTTCAAGGCGAACTGCACGTAGGCGTCGGCCCGCAGCTCGCGGTCGTTCCAGCGGACGATGAAGGTGTCGTACTGGAAGTGCTCGAGCGTGCCGGCCAGCGACGGGGTCGGCACGAACCGCATCACCAGGCGGCCGTTCTCCTCGGTCAGCGTGACGTCGCCGTACCACTCGTCGCGGTACCGGCCGGCATACTTCGGCAGCGGCAGCGACGGGCGGGACGATGGGTTGCGAGCGGCCATCGCCTTCTTCTCGGCCTCGTCGAACGCCCCCTGCTGCCGGCCGGCGAGCACCCGGTAGGTTTCGACCCAGTCGGTCCCCTTCGCGCCGAGATGGTGGTCGAGGACGTGGTGCACGATCGCCTGGAACGCCTCGCTTGATTCCTGGTTCGTCAGCACCACGACGCCCAGCTGCCTCGAAGGGATCCAGGCCACGCGGGAGACGTAGCCGGGCAGCCCCCCGGTGTGGGTGAGCAGCTTTTCGCCGCGGTAGTCGCGTACGCCGAGCCCGAGCGCATAGCCGTTGAAGCTGGGGCTGATGGCGGCCAGTTCCTGTGGCACCGAGCCGATCGGCACCGGCGTGACCAGCGTCGTCAGCTGCCGCCAGGTGGCCTCAGAGAACAGCCGCGTCCCGTCGGGCAGCGCGCCCTTCGCCAGCAGCACGCGCACCCATTTCGCCATGTCCTCGGCGCTCGAGTTGATGCCGCCGGCCGGGTTCGTGTTGTCACTGAGGAACGGGGTGATCGGCCGGACGATCCCTTCAACGCGCGCGTGGGTGGCCGCGACGTTCCCCGCGAGCGCGGCGTCCGAGTGCTTCAGGTTGCTGCCCTTCATCCCGGCCTTCGCCAGGAGGCGCGAGCCGACGAAGTCTTCCCACGATTGCCCGCTGATCGCCTCGATGACCTCGCCCGCAATGAGGTAGAGGACGTTGTCGTACGCGTACGCCGTCCGAAAGCCGGCCACCGGCTTGATGTGACGCAAGCGGGCGGCGATCTGCTTGCGGTCGTAGGTCGAGGGCGGCCACCAGAGCAGGTCGCCGGCGCCGAGCCCCAGTCCGCTGCGATGGACGAGAAGGTCGCGGATCGTCAGCTCGCGCGTCACGTACGGGTCGTACATCTGAAACCACGGCAGGTAGTCGATGACGCGGCCGTCCCACTGCAGCTTGCCCTCCTCGACCAGCAGGCCGAGCGCCGCGGCGGTGAACACCTTGGTGTTCGAGGCGATGCCGAACAGCGTGCCGGCGTCCACGGGCGCCGGCTCACCGAGCTTGCGCACGCCGTAGCCCTTCACGAACGTGTCGGCGTCTTTCACGATCGCGACCGAGAGGCCGGGGACCTCGAAGGTCTTCATCACCCGGCCCACGAAGGCATCGAAACCGGGCGGAGCGGCTGGCTGGGCGGCCGCGACGGCTGCCGACAGGACGATGGCGAGCACCAGGGCCGTGGAACGTCGCGCGCACGTCATTGCTGTTTCCTCCCGGCTGAGAGCCGCTGGCGATGCTAACACAGGCGAAATTCCGTCAGCCCGCCAGCCGCAGCCCGGTCTGCGGCGTCGAGAGGAACTCGGCGCCCTCCCGGGTGACGACGACCATCTCCTCGACCGTCGCAACGCCATGGCCCTCGACCGTGAGGCGCGGCTCGAGAGTGAACACCATACCTTCTTCGATCGGGACGAGCGGCCTGCGCCCGTACTTCTCCCACATCGGACCGAGCAGCGCGGTGCCGTCGTGGGCGAAGCGTCCGACCTGGTGCCCGAGAGCGTGCGGGAACTCGTCGTACCCGGCCGCGGTCACCAATTCGCGTGCCACCCGGTCTACGTCCCTGCCGACGGCGCCCGGCCGCAGCGCCCGGCGCGCCGTCTCGATCGCGCGCACGATCGTCTGGAAGCCGCGCATCACCGCCTCGGGCGCTTCTACCTCTTTTTCGCGGAGCACGTAGAAGGTGCGCTGCAGGTCGGCGCAGTAGTCCTCGAACTTCACGCCGAAGTCCATGTTCACGATGTGGCCGCCGGCGACCGCGCGGGCGGTGGGGCTGTAGTGGGCGCCGGCCGTGTCAGGGCCGGTGAAGACCGCTGGGCAGGTCGCTTCCTCCCAGGCGGGTTCCAGCCCGCGCTCCGTGCGCAGCCGGGTGACGAGCCGGGCAACCTCCTGCTCGGTGCGGCCGGGAGCGAGGAAACGTCCCACCTCGTCGAAGATGGCCTCGGTCTCGTGGATCGCGCGCCGGATGCGCGCCAGCTCGCCGGGCGTCTTCCGCGCGCGCAGCGCGGCGACGAGGCGTTCGGACGAGACCAGCCGGTCTTCGTACCCGATCTCCACAAGCACGCGGCGAAGCGTCAGGTACATCCCGTGCGTCAACCCGTCGCAAACCTCGCTCTCCTCGGAGTAGTTGACCGCGATGGCGGGGGGATCGAGCTCGCGCAGCGCGGCGAGGAGCTGCGCCTTGTAGCCCTCGACGTAACCTTCCACCCGCGCGTAAGCACCGGTTTCCTCGATGGCCTTCTTGTCGTAGAGCCCGACGATGGCGACGGCCTGGCCGTTGGGAGGCACGAGAAAGGCGCTGTGCCAGGTGACGTGGCCGGGCGCGAGGAACGGCATCACGGGCTCGGGCAGGATGCCGGTCTCGCGCACGAAGGTGAGCCAGCAGGGCAGGTCGAGCTCGCGCATCAGCGCGGCCGCCTGGGCGACTTTCTCGCGGATCAAGGACATGAGCACCTGCCTTCGCAACGCCGGGAACCTTCAGGAGATCACGTTACGTGTTCCAGTTCCCCCGCTCCCCATGGATCGCCACGATGCGCCGGTACCGCTCCAGGCCGTTGCGGTAGTTGAAGGTCGCGAGGCGCTCGGCCTCCTCTGGGCGGCCCTCGCCGATGGCGCGCAGGATCGCCAGGTGCTCGTCGAGCGATTCCTCGACGGTGCCGGTGAGGAGCAGCGCCTCCGTGTAGACGCGCACGTACCGTTCGCGCCGGGCGTGCAGGGCGTCGAGCTTGGCCCTCAGGCGCGGCCCCGCGGCCGCCTCCTCGTAACACCGGTGGAACCGCATGTCGAGGTCCTGCGCGGCGCGGATGTCGGTCAGGTCGGCGGTGGACAGCTCGCGCAGGCGGGCGTTCAGCGCGTGGCCGGTGCGCACGACGGCCGCCCGCGCCGGCTCGGGCAGTTCGGCCGCCAGGCGTGCCGCGACACCGTCGAGGGCCCCGACCATCAGGAACAGCTCGCGCATGTCGTCGGCGGTCAGCGGCGCGACGGCCATCCGGCCCGACCGGCGGGGCGACGCGGTGACGAGCCCTTCCTGCTCCAGGCGCAGCAGCGCCGCGCGCACCGGCGTGCGGCTGATGCCGAGCCGCTTGCAGAGATCCAGCTCCGTCAGGGGAGCGCCGGGAGCGAGGCGCAGAGTGACGATGCTCTCGCGCAGGCGGGTGTAGGCCGTGTCGGCGAGCCGCCGCAGGCGGGCCGAGCGCGGGGCTCCGCGGGGCTTGCGGGGGCGGGCGGCGGGCATAGGGCGCCTATTCTATAACCGGAGTCGGACGCCGCGCGACCCCGGCCGGCGCCACCCGAGCCTAGAACTGCCGCTGCTCGGTGCGCGCGATGATCTCCTCCTGCAACTCCTTCGTCAGGTCGCAGAAGTAGTCGCTGTAGCCGGCCACCCGCACGATGAGGTCGCGGTATTTCTCAGGGTCCTTCTGGGCCGCGCGCAGCGTGTCGGCCGTCACCACGTTGAACTGGATGTGGTGGCCGTCCAGCTTGAAGTACGACCGCACCAGGTGTGCGAGCTGCTCGATGCCGTCGTCACCATCGAGCAGCGAGGGGGTGAACTTCTGATTCAACAGCGTGCCGCCGCTGCGCGCGTGGTCCATGCGCGCCGCCGAGCGGATGACCGCGGTCGGGCCATTCCGATCGGCGCCGTGGGCCGGCGAGATGCCGTCGGAGACCGGCGCCCCCGCCCGGCGTCCGTCGGGGGTCGCCCCGCACACCGAGCCGAAGTACACGTGGCAGGTGGTGGACAGGTAGTTCACGTGGTAGGTCGAGCCGGTCGGGCCGCGGCGGCCGTCGATGTCGCGGACGAGCATCCCGCAGAGCCGCTCCACGAACCGGTCGGCGTACTCGTCGTCGTTGCCGTACTTCGGGGTCTTGTTGACGAGCAGCTGGCGCAGCGGCTCGGCGCCGGCGAAGTTGTCGCGCGTCGCCTTCACCAGCCGCTCCATCGTCACGGTCTTCCGGTCGAACACGTGGTACTGGATGGCCGAGAGGCTGTCGGCCGTCGTGGCCGGGCCAACCGGCATGATGTAGCGGGTGTTGTAGCGCGCGCCGCCGTTGTTGTAGTCGCGCCCCTTCGCGATGCAGTCGTCGGTGATGATGGAGAGGAACGGCGCCGGCATGCACGCGGCGTACAGCCGCTCGATGATCTGGTTGCCGGCAATCTTCACGTCGATGAAGTGCCGGAGCTGGCGCGCGAAGGCGTCCAGCACCTGGTCGAAGGCGGTGAAGGCCGCCGGGTCGCCCGTCTCGAGGCCGATGGTCTTGCCCGTGCGCGGGTCGAGACCGTCGTTGAGGGTGATTTCGAGCACCTTCGGGAGGTTGAAGTACCCGGTGAGGATGTAGCTCTCCTTGCCGAACGCCCCCGCCTCGACGCAGCCGCTCGTGCCGGCGCAGCGCGCGTCCTCGACGCTCTTCCCCTGGCGCACCAGCTCGGCGACCACCATGTCGGCGTTGAAGATCGAGGGCTGGCCCCAGCCCTTGCGGATCACCTCGCACGCCTTGCGCAGGAAGCGTTCGGGGTTCTTCTTGCTCAGCTGGATGTTCGACGAGGGCTGCAGCAGCCGCATCTCGTCGATCACCTCGAGCAGCAGGTAGGTGACCTCGTTCACCCCGTCGCTGCCGTCGGCCTTCATGCCGCCGAGGCCGATGTTCGAGAAGTCGGTGTAGGTGCCGCTCTCGGCGGCCGTGACCCCCACCTTCGGCGGCGCCGGCTGGTTGTTGAACTTCACCCAGAAGCATTGCAGCAGCTCGCGCGCCCGCTCGCGGGTGAGCGTGCCCGCTTCGATCTCCCGCTTGTAGAACGGGTAGAGGTGCTGGTCGAGGCGCCCCGGGCAGAACGAGTCCCAGGTGTTCAGCTCGGTGATGACGCCGAGGTGCACGAACCAGTACGCCTGCAGCGCCTCCCAGAAGGTGCGCGGCGGCTGGCGCGGCACGTGCCGGCAGGTCGCGGCGATCAGCTCCAGCTCCGCCCGCCGGGTTGGGTCGGCCTCGACGGCAGCCAGGCGCTCGGCCTGCTCGGCGTGCCGCTCCGCGAAGCGGATCACCGCGTCGGCCGCCAGCCGCATCCCGAGCAGCTGCTGCTTCTTGTCGTAGGCCTCGAGGTCGTTCAGGAAATCGAGCGAGGCGAGCTGGCGGTCGATGTCGGCCTGCAGCCCCGCCAGCCCCTTGCGGTAGATCTTGTCGTCGGCCACCGTGTGCCCGGGCGCGCGCTGCTCCATGAACTCGGTGAAGACGCCGGCCTCGTAGGCGTCCTTCCACTCCTGGGGGAGCTGCTCGAACATCCGGTGGCGGATCGAGCGGTCGTGCCAGAACGGGATTACCTTGTCGCGGTACGCCGCCCGCGCCTCGTCCGACACGGCGAACGAAATCTTCTCGCGCGTGTCGAGGATCTCGAAGTCGTCGAGCGTGTGGCAGCACAGCTCGGGGTACGTGGGGGTGGCCTTCGGCCGCGGGCCGCGCTCGCCGACGATCAGCTCCCCCTCGCCGATGTAGATCGCCTTGCGCTCCATCAGGTGCCGCAGCGACCGCGCGCGCAGGATTGGCAGCGGCACGGCAGGCGCCTGGCGGTAGAACTCCGTCATCAGCTCGGCCCGCTCGGTCGAGAGCGTGGGGCGGGTGTCGAGGCTCAGCTGACGAAGGCGGGCGACGCGCTCGGTCATGACGGTCCTCACGATGGTCCGACGATCAACCCGAAACCCGCGAGGCGCTTCACGACGCCCGCAAGGTGCGAGGGGGACGGCGGCTCGATCTCCTCGAGCGCGTACGGCTGCTGCAGCCGGTGGTACTTCGCGAGGCCCGCGCGGTGGTACGGCAGCACGTCCACGCGCGTCAGCCTGTACGACGCGAGCAGCGCCCCGATCCCCCTCACGTTCGCCTCGTCGTCGTTCACGCCCGGGATCAGGGGGAAGCGGACGATGATGCGGGGATGGACGGCGGCGAGGCGCTCCAGGTTCGACAGGATCAGGTCGTTCGGCACGCCGGTGAGGCGCCGGTGCGCGGCCTCGTCCACGGTTTTCAAGTCGAACAGGAAGAGGTCGGCCTCGCGTGCAACCGCGAGCAGCGCGTCGGGATCAACGTGGCCGCAGGTGTCCACGGCGACGTGGATGCCTTCCGCGCGGCACGAGGCAGCGGCCTCGAGGACGAACTCGGGCTGGAGGAGCGGCTCGCCGCCCGAGAAGGTGACGCCTCCTCCCGACTCGTCGTAGAAGATGCGGTCGCGCTCGACGAGCGCCACCAGCGTGTCCACCGTCATCGGGTGGCCGGCCAGCTCGCGCGCGCCGGTGGGGCAGGCCTCGACGCAGGCGCCGCACGTGGTGCAGCCGGCCGGCGCCGCCGAGTCGGCAAGCGCCGCCGGGAGCACGCCGTGCGGGCAGGCGGCGGTGCACGAGCCGCAGCGGATGCAGCGGTCGGGCTGCGGCATGAACTCGGGGGCCGCGCGCTGGCTCTCGGGGCTGTGGCACCAGGCGCAGCGGAGCGGGCAGCCCTTGAGGAAGACGGTGGTGCGGATGCCGGGGCCGTCGTGGATTGCGAACCGCGCGATTCGCAGGATCGTCCCTATCGGATCGCCGGGCTCGTCCACCTGCCGGCCCGCCGCGCGTGTGCCCTCCGCCTCGGTGCTCATCGCGTCACCAGTTGCCCCGTTCCCCGAGGATCGACACCACCTGCCCGTAGCGATCGGCCGCCGCCCGCCAGTAATCCGCAACCGCCCGCTCGGCTGCCTCGGCGTCGCCGCGGCCGATCGCGGCGGCGATCGAGGCGCGGCCCGCCGCCCCCTCTTCGAAGGCAAGGAGGACGGCGCCGGTGTAGACACGCTCGTACCGCTCGGCCTGCGCCTCCAGCACGTCGAGCTCGGCGCAAAGGCGGGGCCCGGAGGCCGCCTGGACGAACGCCTGGCGGAAACGGACCTGCAGGTCCTGCGCGTGCACCAGGTCGGGTGGTCGAACGGCGGCCGCCGCCGCCAGCTCACGGTCGAGCGCCGCCAGCCTGTCGGCCAACACGGCACGGCGCCCGGGCTCGAGCGCAGCGGCGAGGCGCGCGGCCACCGACTCGAGCGAGCCGACCATGAGAAAGACCTCGCGCATGTCGTCCGCGGTCAGGGGCGAGACGAAGGCGCGGAGCATCTGCCCCGAGCGGGACGCCGCCACGAACCCTTCCGAGTGGAGGCGCTGGAGCGCCGCCCGCACCGGGGTGCGGCTGACCCCAAGCCGCCTGGAGAGGTCGGTCTCGATGAGCGGGGCGCCGGGGGCGAGCCGGCCCGCGACGATCAGCTCGCGCACGCGCCGGTAGGCGCCGGCGGTGACCTCCTGGCGGCCGCCGTTGCCGCCCCGGGCGCCAGCAGCGCCGGGGGCGCCGGCGAAAGCCGCGAGCGCCGGGTCGTGGTCGAGGTCGGCGTTCGGCATGGGCGGATATCGTAGCCGCGGGGTGCAGGGGGCGCAACGAGGAACCGGCTGCGGCGCAGCATCAGCATATAGCCGCCTGCGACGTGTTGTCGCCACAATTGTTCGTCGCGATGTATACAATTGCAATCGCTTACAATCTTGGCCCAGCGGGCAGATGATGCACGCCGGGCAGAAATAGGGCACAATCCGCCGAGTCCCCCAGGCGCCCCCCTCGACCCGGTAGGTCCCGGCACCCGCCGTGTCTGGCGAGGCGTGCCTTTTATGGAACGGATGAGCAGCACATGAGCACACAGAGACCCATCACCCTCGGCCTCATCGTCGGCAACCGTGGCTTCTTCCCCGACCACCTGGCGCGCAGCGGGCGCGAGGAGATGATCGGCGTGCTCGAGCGCGCCGGCGCGAAGGTCGTCGTGCTCGGCCCCGAGGACGCCAAGCACGGCGCGGTGACCACCCGGGAGGAGGCCCGGCGGTGCGCCGAGCTGTTCGACCGGCACCGGAAGGAGATCGCCGGCGTCATCGTCACGCTGCCGAACTTCGGCGAGGAGCGGGCGATCGTGGACGCCCTGCGCCAGTCGGGTCTGCGCGTGCCGGTGCTCGTGCAGGCGACGCCCGACGACACCGGCTCGATGACGATCGCCGACCGGCGCGACAGCTTCTGCGGGAAGATGTCGGCGTGCAACAACCTGAAGCAGTACGGCATCCCGTACTCGCTCACCACGCTGCACACCGAGACCCCGTCTTCGTCCGAGTTCGCCGCCGACCTCGAGTGCTTCCTCGGTGTGTGCCGGGTGGTGCAGGGCCTGCGCAACCTGCGGGTGGGGGCGGTGGGCGCCCGGCCCGCGGCCTTCAACACCGTCCGCTTCAGCGAGAAGCTCCTCGAGGCGGCCGGCATCTCGGTGGAGCCGGTGGACCTCTCTGAGATCCTGGGCCGCATCAACCGCCTGGCCGACGACCACCCGGCGGTCAAGGGGAAGCTGGCCGCGATTGGGGCCTATGCGCCGACCGGCGCCATCCCGATGGCCTCCACCCTGCGCATGGCCAAGCTCGGTGCGGTGATCGACGAGTGGATGGCCGAGACCGAGGTCACCATCAGCGCGCTCCAGTGCTGGACGGCGCTCGAGGAGTTCTACGGCATCGTCCCCTGCACCGTCATGAGCATGATGAGCGACGAGCTGAAATCGAGCGCCTGCGAGGTGGACATCCTCGGCGCGATCGCGATGCACGCCCTGCGCCTCGCCTCGGGGACGCCGAGCGCGCTGCTCGACTGGAACAACAACTACGGCGCCGACCCCGACAAGGCGGTCTGCTTCCACTGCAGCAACCTGCCGAAGCACTTCTTCGCCGACGTCCAGATGGACTACCAGGCGATCATCGCGGGCACGGTGGGTCGCGACAACACGTACGGCACGCTCGTCGGCCGCGTGAAGCCGGGGCCGATGACCTTCGCCCGCTTCTCGACTGACGACGTGAAGGGGCGGATCACCGGCTACGTCGGGGAAGGGGAGTTCACCGCCGACCCGCTCACCACCTTCGGCGGCGCGGGCGTCGTCCGCATCCCGCGGATGCAGGCACTGCTGCGCCACATCTGCGAGAACGGCTTCGAGCACCACGTTGCGGCCAACCTGTCGTCGGTGGCCGGCATCGTGTACGAGGCGGCGACGAAGTACCTCGGATGGGAGATGTACTGGCACAGGTAGGAATCAGGATTCAGGAATCAGGATTCGGGAATCAGGTTCAGGAATCGGACCGCTCCGAATCCCGAATCCTGATCCCGAGTCCCTTCGGGAGACCCTGACATGGCCATCGTCGCGGGCGTCGATTTCGGAACGCTGAGCGTGCGGGTGTCGATCGTGGACAGCGTGCGGGGACGCCTCGGGTCGGGCGTGGGCGAGTACCCGCTCCACCGGAGGCGGGACGATCCGGACCACGCCACGCAGAGCCACCACGACCAGATGGAAGCGCTCGTCTCGGCGACCGGGCTCGCCCTTGCCCGCGCCGGGGTGCGCGGCGACCAGGTCGAGGCGCTCGCGCTCGACACCACCGGGTCGAGCGTCGTGCCGGTGGGCGAGGGGCTGCAGCCGCTCGACGACTACTACCTCTGGTGCGACCACCGGGCGTGGCGCGAGGCGGCGCTCATCACGAAGACCGCGCACGAGCGGGGCCTCGAGGCCATTCACTGGTCGGGTGGCACCTACTCGAGCGAGTGGGGCTTCTCGAAGCTGCTGCACTGGCTGCGCCACAACCCGGACAAGCGCGGCCGGCTGCTGACTGCCCTCGAGCACTGCGACATGGTGGCCGCCACGCTGTGCGGAATCACCGATCCCGCCGAGGTGCCCCGCAGCGTGTGCGCGATGGGGCACAAGTGGCTCTGGAACGCGTCGCTCGGCGGCCTGCCCCCCGAGGAGTTCCTCGTCGCCGTGGACCCGCTGCTCGCCGGGGTTCGCGACAAGCTCAACGGGCGCTACCTGACCTCCGACCACCTGGCCGGGCGCCTGGCGCCAGAGTGGGCCGCGCGCCTCGGCTTCCGTCCCGGCATCCCGATTCCGGTCGGCGCCTTCGATGCCCACTGGGACGCGATCGGCGCCGGCGTCCGCCTCGGCGACATCGTCAACGTGATCGGCACCTCGACCTGCATCATGGCAGTCAGCGAGGGGACCTCCCTGGTGCCCGGCGTCTGCGGGGTGGTTCCAGGGTCCGTTCACCCGGCGCTCACCGGCATCGAGGCAGGCCTCTCGGCAACCGGCGACATCTTCGACGCGATCGCGCGCCGGGCGGGTACCACCGTGTCGAAGCTCTCCGACGGGCTCGACCGCTACCGGGCAGGCGAGACGGGCCTGCTGCACCTGACCTGGGACAACGGCGACCGGACCGTGCTCGTGAACCCCGAGCTGGGCGGCGTCACGCTCGGCTGGAACCTGACCCACACGCCTCTGGACCACCTGTTCGCGGCTGTCGAGGGGACCGCGTTCCACACCCGGATCATCCTCGAGCGGATGGAGGAGCACGGCGTCTCGATCGACAGGGTCATCAACGGCGGCGGCATCCCGCGGAAGAACCGGGTGCTGAACGCCGTCTACGCGAACGTGCTGAACAAGCCAATCCTCGTGCCCCGAGCCGAGGTGACCAGCCTTGGGTCGGCCATCTTCGCGTTCCTGGCCGCCGGGACGTTCCCGTCGATCGAGGCGGCGCAGAAAGCGCTCTGCCCCGAGTACGAGGTCGTGCAGCCCGACCCGGCGCAGGCGGCGGTCTACACGGAGCTGTTCCCGCTCTACCGGGCCCTTTACTTCTCCCTCGGGAGGCAGGGGTCGGAGCCGGCCCCCCTCGGCCACGTGCTGCCGTCCCTCAGGCGCATTGCCGCCGAAGCGAGGCGATCGTGAGCGGGCTCGACGCGCTGCGGCGCGAGGTGCTCGAGGCGAACCTCGAGCTGGTGCGGCGCGGCCTGGTGGTGTCGTCGTTCGGCAACGCGAGCGGCATCGACCGCGAGGCCGGCGTGGTCGTGATCAAGCCCAGCGGCGTGGCGTACGACCAGCTGACCCCCGAGCACCTGGTCGTCACCGACCTCGAGGGACACCTCGTCGAGGGCAACCTCCGCCCCTCGTCGGACCTGCCGACACATATCGCCCTCTACCGTGCCTTCCCGGAGATCGGCGGGGTCGCCCACACCCACTCGCGCCACGCCACCGCCTGGGCGCAGGCGGGGCGCGAGATCCCCTGCCTGGGAACCACGCACGCCGACTACTTCCCGGGGCCGGTCCCGATCACCGAGCCGATGACTGCGGCCGAGATCCGCGCGGCCTACGAATGGAACACCGGGCAGGTGATCGTCCGCCGCTTCGCCTCGCTGAACCCCTCGCACGTGCCCGCGGTGCTCGTCCACGGCCACGCGCCGTTCTGCTGGGGGCCGTCCCCCGCCGCGGCCGCGCACATGGCGGTGCTCCTCGAGGAGATTGCAGCCCTGGCGGCAATCACCGTGTCGCTGAACCCCTCGGTCGAGCCGCTCGCGGCCGCCCTGCGCGACAAGCACTTCAGGCGCAAGCACGGGCCCGAGGCGTACTACGGGCAGAAGTAGGGGGGGACGAGCATCCTTCACCGGTGTTGCGCATGCGCAAGAGGTCTCTTCACGCCGCTGTCCTCATCCTCCTCATCGTCACGGGCGGGCTGCTCCGGGCGCCGCTCGGCGCCCAAGACTCTGCGAGGCTGACCGAAGCATCGCTCGACGGCCTCACCTGGCGCAACCTCGGGCCGTTCCGCGCAGGTACGTGGATCTCCGACATCGCAGTGCCCGAGCGGCCTCCGCGCGCGCACCTCTACACCTTCTACGTCGCCCTGCGCTACGGCGGTCTCTGGAAGACCACCAACAGCGGCACCACCTTCGAGCTGGTGTTCGACGAGCCCGACGTCACCGGCATCGGCTGCGTGACGATCGCGCCGTCGAATCCCGATGTCATCTACGTCGGGACGGGCGACGCCTCGAGCGTGCGTGTGGCGTATCCCGGGAACGGCGTCTACAAGTCGGTTGACGCGGGCAAGACGTGGCAGCGCGTGGGGCTCGAGGCCACCAGCCAGATCGGCCGCATCGTCGTCCATCCGCACGACCCCGACATCGTCTACGTGGCCGCGATGGGGCGACTCTGGTCGACCGGCCCCGACCGGGGCGTTTACAGGTCCACCGACGGCGGGAGGCGCTGGAAGAAGGTGCTCTACGTGGACGAGGAGACGGGCGCGATCGACATCGTCGTCAACCGCCGCGACCCCGACACCCTCTATGCCGCCACCTACCAGGTGCAGCGCCGGCCGTGGCGCCTCTACGAGGGGATCGGCACCGGCAGCGGCATCCACAAGACGACCGACGGCGGGCGAACCTGGAAGAAGCTGTCCGGCGGACTTCCCACGGGCCCGCAGGGGCGCATCGGCCTCGACCTCTACCAGAAGAGTCCGAACATCCTCTACGCGGTGACCGAGAACCTCGCCTTGCGCCCGCCCACGCCTGCCGAGATCCAGCGGGCCAAGGAGCAGGGTGTCGAGCCGCGCGAGCGCCCCATCGGCGGCGAGGTCTATCGAACCGACGACGGCGGCCGTACGTGGAAGAAGATGAACTCGGCCGACGACGACGTCAGCTCGAAGGCCGGGTACTCGTTCAACCAGATTCGAGTGGACCAGCAGAACGACAGGAAGATCCTGATCAGCTGCGACTCACTCATCAGTTCGGAGGACGGCGGCAAGACGTTCCGGGGGCTCGACTGGTCGCGCCGCGCCCTGTTCGCGAGCGCCTTCGGCGACTTCCGCTCGATGTGGATCGACCCCGAGGACTCGAACCGGATGATCATGGGCACCGACGGCGGCGTCCACGTGTCGTACGACGGCGGGAAGACGGTGGATCACCACTACAACCTGCCGGGCGGCGAGATCTACGCGATCGACGTGGACATGGAAGACCCTTACCACATCTACGCGGGGCTGCAGGACCACGACTCGTGGAAGGGGCCGATCAACGGGCCGCACGGCCGGGTCGGGCCCGAAGACTGGGTGACGGTCGGCGACAACGACGGGATGTACAACCGCGTCGACCCGACCGACAGCCGCTGGGTCTACAACAGCATCCAGTGGGGCGGGCAGTACCGCGCCGACCAGAAGACGCACACGCGTAAACGGATCGTCCCGACCCGGCCCGCCGGGCAGCCCCCGCTGCGCTTCAACTGGACGCCGCCCATCCTGCTCTCGCCCCACAATCCGGCCATCGTCTACACGGGCGCCCAGGTGCTGTTCCGTTCGCTCGACCGGGGCGACCACTGGCAGGAGATCAGCCCGGACCTCACGGCCAACGACCCCGAGAAGATCTCGCCCCCGGGGATGACCGTGCAGTTCTGCACCCTCACCACGCTCTCCGAGTCGCCCCTGCAGGCCGGTGTCATCTGGGCTGGGGCCGACGACGGGAAGGTGCAGGTGACGACGAACCATGGGGCGTCGTGGACGGACGTGACGCCGAACCTGGCGGCCGCCGGCGCGCCCGCCCACTACTGGACGACCCGCGTGCTCGCCTCGCGCTTCGCGGCGGGGACGGCGTACGTGACGAAGAGCGGCAGGCGCTACGACGAGATGAAGACGGTGGTGATGAAGACCACCGACTTCGGCAAGACCTGGGCCTCGGTCGCGGGCAACCTTCCCGATCGGTCGCTGGACGTCGTCGTCGAGGATCTCGAGGACGAGCAGATCCTGTTCGTTGGGAGCGACCGGGGCGTGTACGTCACGCTCGACGGCGGGCGCGACTGGGTTGCCTTCAAGGGCAACATGCCCACCGTCCCGGTGACCGACATGGTCATTCACCCGCGCGAGCACGACCTGGTGGCGGCCACCTACGGCCGCGGGCTGTTCGTCACCAACGTCGCCTGGCTCGCCGAGGCAAAGGAGGGAGTCCTCCAGAAGGACGCACACCTGTTCGCCATCCGCCCGCGCGCCGTGCCGCGCGAGGGGCCGTGGGGCAACTTCGAGCTGTACGGCGACCGGCACCTGATCGTGCCGAACGACGATGGCGTCAACGTGGACTTCTTCCTGAGGTCGAAGCCCGCGGAGAAGGTGAAGGTGACGATCGCGGATGGCGCGGGGGCGACGGTCCGCACGATCGAGGCCGAGGGACGGGCCGGGTTGAACCGGGTAACCTGGGATGTGACCGCCGGGCGCGGCCGGCGGCTGGGCCCCGGGGTCTACGGCGTAACGGTCGAGGCAGGCGGGCAGACCCTGGCCGGGACGGCCAGGGTGGTGCCGGAGGGACATCCGAGGTGACGCTCGAAATGCAGAGGCACAGGATCCCCGTATCCTGAACTCCCGAGGAGACGCGAATGTTCGACGCGCAGGTGTACGTCGGCCGCCGGAATGGGCTGCAGCGGCAGTTCCAGGACGGCCTGCTGCTGTTCGTGGGGAACGCGGACGCGCCGATGAACTACGCGGCCAACGCGTACCACTTCCGGCAGGATTCCTCGTTCCTCTACTACTGGGGCGTCGACGATCCAGACCTGGTGGCCGTTCTCGACGTGGACGCGGGGCGGCACGTCATCTACGGCGACGACTTCACCGTGGACGACATCGTCTGGCGGGGGCCGCAGCCGACCATCGCCGAGCGCGCCGGCAGGGCCGGCGTGACCGAGACCCTGCCGCTAAAGGATCTACCGCGCCTGATGAGCGAGGCGCTCCGGGCCGGGCGGCGCATCCATTTCCTGCCGCAGTACCGTGCCGACAACGCGCAGCTGCTCGAGCGGCTGCTCGGGATCCGGGCCGAGGCCATCAACGAGCACGCGTCGGTGGCGTTGTGCCGGGCCGTCGTGTCGCAGCGGGCGATCAAGAGCGCCGAGGAGATCGCCGAGATCGAGCGGGCGCTCGAGATCAGCCGCGACATGCACGTCCTGGCGATGCGGATGGCGAAGCCCGGCATGTACGAGCGCGAGGTGGCGGGCGCGATGGAGGGGCTCGTCGCGTCGCGCGGCGTCGCGATGGCCTTCCCGGTGATTTTCTCGGTGCACGGCGAGACGCTGCACAACCACTACCACGGCAACCGGATGGAAGCCGGGCAGATGGCGGTGAACGACTCGGGCGCCGAGTCGCCGCTCCACTACGCCAGCGACATCACCCGGACGATCCCGATCGGCGGGCGCTTCGAGGGGCCGCAGCGCGACCTCTACCAGGCGGTGCACCGGGCGCAGAAGAAGGCGATTGCGGCGGTGAAGCCCGGCGTGAAGTTCCGCGACGTGCACCTGCTCGCCTGCCGCAGCCTGGCCGAGGACCTGAAGACGATGGGCCTGATGAAGGGGAACCTCGACGCCGCCATCGAGCAGGGGGCGCAGGGGATGTTCTTCCAGTGCGGCCTCGGCCACATGCTGGGCCTCGACGTGCACGACATGGAGGGGCTGGGCGAGCAGCACGTCGGGTACGACGCCTCGGTGCAGCGCAGCGCCCAGTTCGGCCTCAAGTCGCTGCGCATGGCACGCCCTCTCGAACCCGGGATGGTCATGACGGTCGAGCCGGGCATCTACATGATCCCGGTGCTCATGGCCCGGTGGCGGGCGGAAGGGAAGTTCGCCGAGTTCCTCGATTACGATGCCATCGAACGGTTCCGCGCCTTCGGCGGCATCCGCCTCGAGGACGACGTGCTGGTGACCGAGACGGGGAACCGGGTCCTCGGCCAGCCGATCCCGATCGAGATGGAAGAGGTGGAAGCGCTCGCACGCCAGTAGCGCCGGCCTCCGTGCCGGCATGAGTCGCACCGGCCTCCGTGCCGTTCGCGAAGGGAGGAGTCCGAATGGAGCCGAAACACGTTGTGGTCGGCCTGCACCTCACCGACCGTTTCCAGCAGGCGACCCGAGTCCAGAGTCTGCTGACCGAGTACGGCCACCAGATCAAGACCCGCATCGGGCTGCACCGGACCGAGGAGCTGGGCACGCCGCAGGGGGTCATCCTGCTCGAGATCGTCGGCGACGACGCGGGCCGCGTTGCGCTGGTCGGGAAGCTGCGGGAGGTGCCCGGCGTGGAGGTGCAGGAGATCGTGTTCGAGCACTGCTGAGCGGGCCGGAAGATCCCGCGATCCAGTCGTGCCGGAGGTGCAGGAGGTGCAGAAGGTGCCGCGGGTGCTAGTGCTGGTGGTGCCAAAGGTGCTGGTGCCAGCGGTGCAGGCGCGGCACGCTCGGCACCAGCACCTTCGGCACCAGCACTTCCGGCACCATCAGCACCAGCACCTTCGGCACCATCGGCACCAGCACCTTCGGCACC
>DAOPQX010000014.1:0-22982 GCA_035348395.1 Vicinamibacterales bacterium
GGGAATCGTCCTGTCGGACGAGACAGCGATCGGCCGCGACCCGATCCGCGCGGTCCGGACCGCCTCGACCCTCCTGCAGGCCCTCACGCCTCCCGCGCCAGCAGCACCTCGGTAGCCTTGATGATGGCCAGCGCCGGCTGACCGACGGCCAGCTTCAACTCGTCCACCGCTTCACGGGTGATGACGGCGGTGACGGTTTCGCTGCCGACCCGCAAGCGGACCTGCGCCAGCAGGCCCTCGGTGCGGATCTCCTCGACGACACCCTTCAGTTGGTTTCGCGCGCTGATTCGCACGGGCTGGCTCATGAAGCGATTGTACCGTGTATCATCGAGGTGGAGGGCACCTGCCTATGAAGGGAGCGTTTCTGGCGGCCGTGCTGGCGGCCGCGTGCGTGCCGGCACTGATCGCGCAACAGTCGTCGGACGGCGAGGGCCAGGCGGTCGCCAGGGCCCGAGCCGCGATCGCGGGAGAGGGCATCAAGGGGACCGCGGAATTCACCGAGGTCGCGCGGGGCGCCGGGCGCGAGGTGCAGGTGGTGGTCAGGGTGACGGGGCTGACGCCGGGCCTGCACGGCATGCACCTGCACGCGGTCGGGAAGTGCGAGCCGCCGTTCACCTCGGCGGGCGGTCACTTCGACCCCGGTCCCTACGGGCACACCGACCCCGACACCAACCACCCGTTCCACATGGGCGACCTGCCCAACATCGAGGCGAAGGGCCAGAGCGAGGCGACGGTGAGGGCGACCACCACCCGCGTCACCTTGTCGGACGGGCCGCTGACGGTGTTCGACAAGGACGGCACCGCGCTCATCATCCATGCGAACCCCGACCAGGGAATCACGGGGCCCGAGAAGTCGGGCGTCAGCGGCGGCCCGCGCGTCGCGTGCGGAGTGATCGAGAGGTTGAAGTAGGGACGAATTCGGTCGGCGGCGGGCGCGGGACGGGAGAAATGGAGAAAGCAGAAGGGAGCACTTCCCCCCCTCCTGCTTTTCACATTCAGCTTTACCGCCCTAGAACATCCCCCGCCCCTGCCCCGCCGGCGCCGGCTTGGGCAGCGGCTTTCGTGGCAGCAGCTGCTCGCGGTTGGCAGCGTGGTACGCGAAGGCGGCGACGATCACCGAGTTCCGCATCAGGTCGCTCGCCTCGATCCGCTCGTAGGTGTCCATGTTCGTGTGGTACGTCCGGCCGTACTGGACCGGGTCCTGGATGAACTGGAAGCCGGGCACGCCCACCGCGTCGAACGACAGGTGATCGGTCCCGCCCGTGTTGCGGATCGACAGCGTGGTCATCCCGAGGCTGCGGAAGGGCTCCATCCAGGCCCGGAAGATCGGCGCGACTGCCTCGTTGCCCTGCAAGTACACGCCGCGGATGGCGCCGGTGCCGTTGTCGATATTGAAGTAGGCCGAGAGCTTCGAGTGTCCCGGCTCGAGCTGCATCGTCTGGCGGTCGGCCAGGTACTTCTTGACGTACTCGCGCGAGCCGATCAGCCCCTGCTCCTCCCCATCCCACAGCGCGAGGCGAACGGTGCGCCGCAGCGTGACGCCGCTCGCCTTGAGGATCCGCATCGCCTCCATCATCGGGACGAAGCCGGCCGCGTTGTCCGCGGCGCCGGTGCCGGCGTGCCACGAGTCCCAGTGCCCGCCGATGAGCACGACTTCGTCGGCCTTGTCGGTCCCCGGGATCTCGGCCAGGATGTTGTAGGCCTCCGCCTTTTCGTGGAAGCGGTTCCGCACGTCCATCTCGATGGTCACCGGCACCTTCTTCTCGAGCGTTCGGAAGATCCGGTTGTAGTGCTCGCCGGCGAGCGACACCTGGCACGGCGCGGGAGGCTGCTTCGGGTCGTGCGACCCGCCGCTTCCCACCATCGTGGTTCCCGTCTCGCCGCGGCCCGAGTCGAGCACCGCCGCGACCCCTTCCGACAGGTAGAAGGCCATCAGCTTCTGGCGGAAGGCGCGATCGCCCATGGGCGGACGCCGCCGCTGGCCGCCGTCGCCCAGCTGCTCGAGCGCCTCGAGGTCGGCGGCGTTGTGCCGGCGAGCGAGGGGCTCGAAGGGCGTGGTGAACTCGCGCGCCGGCATCGACAGGACGAACTTCCCTTTCAGCTGCCCCTTGAACTTCGCGAACCCCGATTCGTCCTCGATGATCGCGATCACTGCCTCGCCGCGCACCGGCCCCTCGGTCCCTGGCGTCCAGGCCTTGGGGTACCCGATGAGCGGGTAGGGCTGGCCCGACACGACGTGAGCGCTGAAGCGCTCGTTCGTCCACCCGCGGCCGAACGGGATCGGCTCGGTGCGAACGTTGACGAGCCCCCACTCCCCCACGGTCTTCTTGAACCACTCGGTGAAGGCGGCGCGGTAGGGCGAAGCGGTCAGCCTCGGCCCGTACACGTCGGTGGCATAGCTCATCAGCTCCATGGCCTTGGATCGCTGGAGCCCTTCTTCCTTGATGCGGTAGACGGCATCGTAGTCGACCGGTTCCTGCACGATCTGCGCGACGAGCGGGACGGTGACGATCGCGGCGACCAGCAGCGCGAGGGCGGCGCGGCGCGCCGGCCCGGAAGGTAGCCATCGAGCCATGAGCGAATCTCTCCTGTCGGGGACTTCGAAGACAATTTCAGCGCAATACGACCGGGGGGCTCGAATGGTTTACCGGCGTGCCGGCGCGCCGGTGCCGGGGCCTCGCCTCGCCTCGACCCACTCGACCAGGTCCTGCAGGGTCGAGAGCTGGACGTCGGCGCCGGTGAAATCCTGGTGGGCGGTGGAGGAGCAGGGCACGACCGCGCAGGGAATGCCGGCGGCGTGTGCGGCCAGCAGGCCGTTGTACGAGTCCTCGACCACCAGGCAGGCCGAGGCCGGCAGGTCGAGGCGCCCGAGAGCCTGGAGGAAGATCTCGGGCGAGGGTTTCCCCTGCGAGACGTCGTCGCCCGACACGCGGGTCTCGAAGACGCCGGCCAGGCCGAGCGCCTCGAGGCTGGCCGCGATGACCGGGGCGGCCGACGAGGAGGCCAGGGCCAGGCGCACGCCGCGCCGGCGCAGCTCGAACAACACCTCGGGGACGCCTGGCAGGGGGTGGATGCGTTCGGCCAGGCGCGGCAGCACGTGGCCGATCCACTCGCGGGTGAGCGTGTCCTCGTCCGGCTCGAGGCCGTAGCGGGCCTTCAGCACGCGGAAGACGTCGCGGTCCGTGCAGCCAAAGAAGTTCTCGTTCGGGGCGGCCGTGTAGGTGATGCCGTACCCGGCGAGCAGCGCGCAGGTCGCTTCGAAGTGCACCGGCTCCGAGTCGAGCAGCACACCGTCCATGTCGAAGATCACCGCCTCAAGACTCATGTCGTCGCGTCCTCCGCCCCGCCGCGAGCCTGCGGCCGCGGTGCGGGCTTCCATCCCGGCGCCATCCGGGTTCCCAACAGCAACTGCAGCGCCGCGCCGTAGCTGCCGACCCCGGCCTCGACGCGGTTCGCCTTCAGGTATCGATCGTACACCCGCCAGCTGACCTGCCGCAGCGCGGGGGCGGCCCTGGCGACGCGGGCGGCCACGGCCTCGAGATCCGCGCGGGGCCCGGGTGCCAGCCCGATCGCCGCGCGCTTGCGCTCGTCGGGCGGCAGGGCGTTGAGCAGGTCCCAGAGGATCGCGAGGTGCGCGCTGTACTGCGCGGGCGGCTGCGCCTGCAGGCACACCAGCCAGCCGACGAAGTTCGCCTCGGCCTCGTCGGCGAAGCCCGCCAGGTGCGCCCACTCGTGCGCCAGCACTGCCGGCCGCTCGAAGGGAAGGAGCTGGCGGTTGACGAGCACCTCGAGGAAGAAGGGGTCGGTCATGCCGTCCACCCCGGCCCGCTCGAAGTAGTACGTCAGGGCCGACCGCTTCGCCCGGGCCGGGCGGGCGGGCGTTCCACCGAGCACCTGTGCCTGCACCGCCGCGAACGGCGGCGCGAGGCTGGCCTCGACGGCCGCCCAGGACGCCGCCTGCTCGGCATGCGCCGCGCCGTGCAGGCGGTTGGCGCCCGCGACGATGCGCCGCGCGAGCGCCGAGGCCGCCTCCGGGGTGACCCGGGCAGCGTCGTGATCGAGGCGCGAAACCAGCGGGGCCCGCCGGTAATTCAACCCCCACGAGACGAGGAACGCCAGGTACAAGACTGCGGCCAGCGCCGCCAGGCGGACGAGGCTGCCGACGGCCGTGCGCAGCCAGGGGCGCGACCCGGGCCGCAGTACCCGCACCAGCAGGACGAGCGCCCGAACCGCGACGAGCACAATCACGACGTCGAGCAGCGCAAAGGGCACGAGGTCGGACACGGAGGTCGCCGCGTGCTGCCAGGCGGGATAGAGGCCGGTGGAGTACGCACGCTCCACCAGCGCGGGCGGCAGCGGGAGCAGTGCCGCGACCACGGCGGCCGCCACGACGCCGAGGCGCAGGGCGAGCAGCATCGAAGGCGGCCCCCGGCCTCAGGACCGCTTCAGCAGGCGCGAGAAGGCGGCGGCCATCGCCGTCTCGGCGGCCGGCTGACGCGTCGAGGGAGACGGCACCTGCACCGGGGGCTTGCGGCGCGTCCCCCGCGACCCTCCCGCGGGGGCCGCATCGCGGGCGGGCCGCTGCGGGACGTGGCGCGTGGCCGGCTTCTTCTCGAAGCGCATGGTCAGCGCGATCCGCTTCCGCTCGAGGTCGACCTCGAGCACTTTCACGCGAACCACCTCGCCGGTCTTCACGACCTCGTGCGGATCCTTGACGAAGCGATCCGCGAGGCGCGACACGTGGACCAGGCCGTCCTGGTGCACCCCGATGTCCACGAAGGCCCCGAAGGTCGCGACGTTGGTCACCACTCCCTCGAGCACCATCCCCGGCTTCAGGTCGGACAGGTCGTCGAGCCCTTCCTGGAACGTCGCGAGGCGGAACGCGGGCCGGGGGTCGTGCCCCGGCGCCCGCAGTTCGGCGAAGACGTCGGTGAGCGTGGGCAGCCCGTGCTGCTCGTCGACGAACTGCTCGGGCGACAGCCCGTCGAGCGCCTCGGGTTGGCCGACCAGGTCGGCCACGGGGCGGCCGGCGCTCGCGGCAATCGCCTCGACGACCGCGTAGGACTCGGGGTGGATGCGCGTCGCGTCGAGCGGCTGCGGGCCGCCGACGATGCGCAGGAAGCCGGCCGACTGCTCCCAGGCGCGCTCGGTCATCCCTGGCACTCGGCGGAGGTCTTCACGGGATGCGAAGGAGCCGACCGTGCTCCGCACGGCCACGATGTTGTCGGCGAGCCGGTGGCTCAAGCCAGGGACGCGCCCGAGCAGGGCGGAGGACGCGGCGTTGACGTCCACGCCGACCTCGGCGGTGCAGTCCTCCACCACGGCTCCCAGCGCCCTCGACAGGTGGGCCTGGTTTACGTCGTGCTGGTACTGCCCGACCCCGATCGTGCGCGGCTCGACCTTCGCCAGCTCGTGCAGCGGGTCCTGCACCCGGCGCGCGACCGTGACTGCCGCGCGCAGCGGGGCGTCCAGCTCGGGCAGCTCGCGCGCCGCGAGGCGTGACGAGCCGTACGCCGAGACGCCCGCCTCTGACACGATCACCTTGCTGAACTTGAGCTCCGGGCGCCGCTTCGCGATGTCCGAGAGCAGCCGATCGGTCTCGCGCGACCCGGTGCCGTTGCCGATCGCCACCAACTCGGCGCCGTGTCGCTCGATCAGGCCGGCCAGCGTCTCGCACGCCTGGTCCCACTCGTTGCGAGGCTGATGGGGGAACACGGTCGCTGTCTCGAGCACCGTGCCGGCGGCGTCAACCGCGGCCGCCTTCACGCCGGTCCGCAGGCCGGGGTCGAGGCCGAGAACGGGGCGCGGGCCGGCGGGCGCGGCCATCAGCAGATCGCGAAGGGAGCGCGCGTACGAGTGGATGGACTCGCGCTCGGCGCGCTCGCGCAGGTGCCCTTCGACCTCCACCTGCACGTACGGGAAGATCTTCATCTTCCACGCCCGGCGCACCGTCTCCCACAGCCACGCGTCGGCGGCCCGCCCCTCGTGGACAATGCCGAAGCGCTCGGCGATCAGCTGCTCGGGGACGCTCGGCGGCTCGCGCGGCGCTTCGGGCGCAGCGGCGGGCGCCCCCGCCTCGGAAGGCTCGACGGAAGGGGCCGGTGGCGCCGCCGCGGGAGCGGGGTCTGGACCGGGCAGCGCGAGCGAGACCCGCAGCACCCCCTCCTTGCGGCCGCGCAGCACGCCCAGCACCCGCGCGGCGGAGATCGAGCGGACGGGCTCGGACAGGGCGAAGAACTCCGCGAACCGCGAGCCCTTCTCCTGGCGGCCCTCGATCACCCGCGACTGCAGCACCGCGTGGTCGCGGACGTAGCGGCGGATCGCCTCGAGCAGCGGTGCGTCCTCGGAAAAGCGCGCGAGCAGGATCCAGCGGGCCCCGTCGAGCGCCGCCGAGCGGTCGGGCACCCCGCGCGCCGCGTCCACGTAGCGCTCCGCCTCCTGCTGCGGCACGAGGTCGTGGTTGTCGAGCAGCGAGTCGGCGAGCGGCTCGAGCCCGGCCTCGCGTGCCTGCGACGCGCGGCTCTTGCGCTTCTGCCTGAACGGGAGGTAGAGGTCCTCGAGGCGCGCGCGGCTCTCGGCGGTGGCGATCGCCGTCTGCAGTTCCGGCGTGAGCCGGCCCTGCTCGCTGAGGCTCTTCAAGACGAAGGCGCGGCGCTCGTCGAGCTCGCGCACCTGGTGCACCCGCTCCTCGATCGCGCGCAGCCGCGCGGAGTCGAGCCCGCCCGTGACCTCCCGGCGGTATCGCGCGAGGAAAGGCGGCGTGGCGCCGTCGGCGAGCAGCCGCAGCACCGTCTCCACCTGGTCGTCCCCTATCCCGAGTTCCCCGGCGATCCGCCGAACGGTCGTCTCCATAAACCTCAGGCCCCTGGCCAGCGACCTACCATCGTAGCAAACTTCGCTGAGCCGATTCCCGTTTTTCAACCGAGCCGGTGAGCACGAATTTCAACCGAGCTGGTGGCGCACGAAGACGAAGTACGCGAGCAGCAGCGCGGCCATGAGGTACGAGAGCCACCCAACCTCGCGCCCCCGCCCCGCCATCAGCTTCACGACCGGGTACGCCACGAAGCCGAGCGCAAGCCCGTCGGCGATCGACGAGGTGAGCGGGATGCCGACCACCGTCAGGAACACCGGCAGCGCCTCGGTGAGATCGTCCCACGCGATGCGCGCCGCGTTCGCCATCATCATCGACCCCACGAGCACCAGGGCGGGAGCAGTGATTGGCCCGTACGACCCGAGCGCCGCCACCAGCGGGCCGAAGAAGACCGCCGCCAGGAAGAGGGCCCCCGCGACCACCGCCGTCAGCCCGGTCCGCCCGCCCGCCGACACGCCGGCCGCGCTCTCGATGTAGCAGGTGATCGTGCTCGTGCCGAGCGCTGCGCCAACCGTGATCCCCGCGGCGTCGGTGAGCAGCGCCCGGTTCGCCCGCGGCAGCCGCCCCCCTTGGAGCAGCCCCGCCTGCTCGGAGACACCGACCAGTGTTCCAACCGTGTCGAACAGCCCCATGAACAGGAACACGATCACGAAGGGCAGGAGCCGCGGCTCGAGCGCGCCGATCGGATCCATGGCCAGCACCGCCGAGTGCGCCACCTGCGGGAGCGCGACGATCCCCTTGAACGCCACCTTCCCCAGCAGCGCCGCGACCAGCGCCGACCCGGCCATTCCCAAGAGCAGGGCGCCGCGCACCCGGCGAGCCAGCAGGACCGACGAGAGCAGCAGGCCGGCCGCGAACACGCCGACCTCCGCCGAGCGCAGCTCCGGGTTGAGGCCGACCAGCGTCGTCGGCCGCCCCACCACGAGGCCGCCTTGCCTGAGCCCCAAGAAGGCGATGAACAGCCCGATCCCGACCGCGATCGCGCTCCGCATGCTGGGGCTGATGGCGTCGATGAGCGCTTCGCGCACGCCCACCAGCGTCAGCAGGATGAAGGCCACGCCCGACACGAAGACCATCCCGAGCGCCACCTGCCACGGCTGGGCGACGCCAAGCGCGGCCAGCCCCATGACCACCGTGACGAAGAAGACGTTCTCACCCATGCCGGGCGCCAGCGCGATCGGGTAGCCCGCGTAGAGACCCATCAGGATGGACGCGAAGGCCGAGCCGAGGCAGGTCGCTACGAACACCGCGCCGAAGTCGAGGCCCAGAGGCCGGCCTGCCAGGTCGGTCGACAGGATCGCGGGCTGAACCACCAGGATGTAAGCCATCGTGGCGAAGGTGGTCACGCCGGCGAGCACCTCGGTCCGGGCACTGGTCCCGCGTGCGGAGAGGCCGAACCACCGCTCGAGGAGCGTCGAGGACATGGCGCCCCGGCCCGCCGCTTCCCTGGCGGTCCCGGTCAAGGACGGGCTGGCACTGTGGAAATCCCCGTCTGCACCCGAAACCATGTACGAGCACCTCCATTGGCGCGAGGCACGAGGCCACGCGGCGGCAACTTGTGGGGCGGCAGCGGTCTTGCATTGAGAGCGACCGAAGGAGAATGCAGCTCGTCTGCTGACGCGCCACGTGACGGATTCGGCAACGCTTGTGCAGCATCGAACTACAACCGGGCACGCGGGTGACACGCGTCGGCACGAGGAGCGGCGCCCCATCGTCCTGCTCGTGGATGACTACCTCGACTGCCGAGAAATGTACGCGATGTATCTGAGCCTCGCGGGCTTCCGGGTCGTCAAGGCCCGCGACGGGTTCGAGGCCCTCGCGCTGGCTCGCGAGGAACGCCC
Source organism: Vicinamibacterales bacterium (assembly GCA_035348395.1). Taxonomy (GTDB): domain Bacteria; phylum Acidobacteriota; class Vicinamibacteria; order Vicinamibacterales; family Fen-181; genus JARKSS01. The sequence continues at coordinate 8,713 of DAOPQX010000014.1, forward strand.
GGATCTGGTGCTGATGGACCTGGGGCTGCCCGGGATCGACGGCTGCGAAGCCACGCGGCGGCTCAAGCAAGACCGCGCTACCCGCGACGTGCCGGTGGTCGCCCTCACGGCCCAGGCGCCGCCGACCGGGAACCTGCTCGAGGCAGCTGGTTTCGAGGCGGTGATTACCAAGCCCTGCCTGCCCGACGAGCTCGCCGAGCAGGCGCACCGCTTCGTCCGGCGTCGCGTCGCCGGCACGCACCCGCTCGCCTAGGGCCGGGTTTTTCCCTTCCCACCCGCGCGGCCCTCTGCTACCCTGAACGCGAGTGTTCATTCCCCTGCCAGCTCTCTCCGCGCCAAGAGCCGATCGAACCCGCCCGTTGATTCGCTCCCTCGCAGCCTGAGCGGAAGCAGTCAGAGTGAGCCTCATCATCGCACGTGTCAACAGGAAGGTCACGCCGGGCGGGCGAGAACAGCCGTGAAGACCATGGTCCACATCCCGATCGTCGGCTTCGTCCTTCTCGCCAGCCTCGTGCTCGGCGGAGGGTGCAAGAAAGACACTCCGGAGACGGCGAAGGCCGCCTCCCCGGCGCCAACGGCCGCGCAGACCGCCGCACCCGCGCCGCCCAAGCCGGTTCCCGCCGAGTTGCCTGACGTCCTCGCGCGAGTGAACGGCCGGGCGGTGACCAAGGCGGAGTTCCAGCAGGCCGTGCGGAACCTCGAGGCACAGGCCGGCGGGCCCGTGCCGCCCGATCGCCGCGACCTCATCTACCGCCAGGTCCTCGATCAGCTCGTCGGCTTCCGCCTGCTGGTGCAGGAGTCGGAGGTGCGGAAGACCCCGATCCCCGAGACCGAGATCACCTCGCGCCTGGCCGAGATCCGGAAACAGTTCCCCGACGAGGCGGCCTTCAAGGCGGCCCTCGCCGAGCGCGGGACGACGCCGGAGAAGCTGGCCGCGGAGTTCCGCGAACAGCTGGCGGCGATGAAGCTGGTCGAGACGGTGGTGACCCCGACTGTCGCGGTGGGCGACCAGCAGCTCGACGAGTTCTACAAGAAGAACCCCGAGCGCTTCCAGCAGCCCGAGGCGGTCCGCACGTCGCACATCCTGATTCGCGTGCCCGAGAAGGCCGAGGCGGCCGCGCGGCGCGCCGCCCGCGCCGAGGCCGACCGCGTTCGCGCCGCGGCGTTCAAGGGCGAAGACTTCGCCGCGCTGGCCAAGCAGCACTCCCAGGACCAGGGGAGCGCCGTCAACGGCGGCGACCTCGGCTTCGTCGTGCGCGGCCAGACCGTCCCGGCGTTCGAGGAGGCCGCCTTCAGCCTCAAGCCCGGCCAGGTGAGCCAGGTCGTCGAGACCACCTTCGGCTACCACGTCCTCAAGGTCGGCGAGCACCGCGCGGCGAGGACGGTTCCCCTCGACGAGGTGAAGGGCGAGGTGACCGAGTTCCTCAAGCAGCAGCAGCTGCAGGAGAAGACCGCGGCCTTCGTCGAGCAGCTGAAGGCGAAAGCGAAGGTCGAGATCCTGATCTGACCGCGTCCTACCTTCCGCCCCTGCACAGCGCCGCGACGAGCGCGACGAGGGCGGACGGATCGAACGGTTTCGCCAGGTGGCGGTCGAACCCGGCACCGATTGCCGCCTGGCGATCCTCACCGCGGGCGTAGGCCGTCACCGCCACCGCCTGCACTCGCGCGATCGCCGGATCGGGCAGCGCCCTCACCTTCCGAATCAGGGAATAGCCATCCTCGCCGGCCATCCCGATGTCGGCCAGCAGGACGTCGGGGCGGAAGTCGGGGAAGACGTCCAGGGCCTGCCGCGCCGAGGCCGACGTCACGACCGAGGCCCCCTCGGCCTGGAGGGCCGCCAGCATCAGCCCGCGCGCATCGGCCTCGTCGTCCACCACCAGCACCCGGATGTTCTCCAGGGCCCGCTGCCCTCCCGGCGCGCCGACCGCCGCCTCCGGCGGCGCCGCGGGGGCCGTGGGACGCGCCCCCCCGGGCGCGGGGCGAGCCGGCAGCCGCACGGTGAAGCGGGCGCCGCGGCCCTCCCCGTCGCTCGCCGCCTCGACGGTTCCCCCGTGCAGTTCCACCAGGTGCCTGACGATCGAGAGGCCGAGGCCCAGCCCTCCATGCGTGCGGGTGGTGGAGGCATCGGCCTGCCGGAACCGGTCGAACACGTAAGGCAGGAAGCTGGGATCAATGCCGGCCCCATCGTCCTGCACGGCGACTTCCACGCTGCCGGGTCGTCCCGTCACCGAGACGTCCACGCGGCCACCCTCGGGCGTGAACTTCACGGCGTTGGCCAGCAGGTTCCACACGACCTGCAGCAGCCGGTCGCCGTCGGCCAGCAGCGGCTCGATCACGCCCTCCGCGTGCAGCGCCATCCGCAGGTTCTTGGCGTCGGCGGCAGGCCGCACCGACTCGAGTGCCGCCTCGACCAAGGGCACGAGATCGACGGCGCCTCGGTCGAGCCTGAGCTTCCCCGTGATGATCCGGGATACGTCGAGGATGTCGGAGACGAGCTGGGCGAGCAGTTGCGTGTTGCGCTCGATCGACTCGAGCGCACGGCCGCGCGTGGCCCCGTCGAGCGTGCCGCCGCGGAGCAGGCGCGCCCATCCGAGCATCGCGTTCAGCGGCGTTCGAAGTTCGTGCGACAGGGTCGCGAGGAACTCGTCCTTGAGCCGGCTCGCCTCGTCGGCCTCGCGGTAGAGCGCCTCCATGCGCTTCTGCGCCTCCTGGGCCTCGAGGCGGAGCGCGTGCTCGACGAGGCGCTTGGCGCGCTCGGTCTCGGCGCGGCGCCTCTCCGAGACGTCGCGGACGACGGTGACGATGACGTGGCGATCGGCGATGGTCGCGATCGCTACCGACGCCTCGAGCTGGATTGCCGAGCCGTCGCGCCGGCGTCCCGTGAAGTCGTAGATCTCCGGGACCGGCTCCCCCGCCAGGCGACGCCGCCCGAAGTCGAGCATCCGCTCGTTGTCGGCCGGCGCCTGCACGATCGACACGTGCTGGCCGATCAGCTCCTCGGGGCGGTCGTACCCGTAGAGCCGCACGTAGGCGCGGTTCACGAAGACGATCCGCTCGTTCTCCTCGACGATGATGCCGTCTCGCGAGGCGTCGAAGATGGCGTCGAGCCAGGCGCTCCGCTCGCGAAGCGCGCGCTCGATCGCCTCGCCGCCCACGAGCGGCCGGTCGGCGTTCACGGAAGCCTCTGTGCGCACCGCTACCGCTTGTAACCGATCGTGCGCAGGAACGCCCGCCTCGCCTCCCGGTCCGCGTCCTGCTCGACGCCGCCAGGCGACGCGCCGTCGATCACCCCCAGGACGCCGCCCCCCTGCCCGGAGCGGGCGACGATCACCTCGAGCGGGTTGGCGGTGGCGCAGAAGACCCGGCAGACCTCGGGGCACGCCTTGATCCGATCGAGCACGTTGATGGGGAACGCCCCGCGCAGGTAGAGCACGAACACGTGCCCGGCGCCGAGCGCCGACGCGGTCGCGATCGCCGCCTGCTGGAGGTCGGCGTCGTTGCCCTCCACGCGGATCAGGCAGGGGCCCGACGCCTCGTTGAAGGCGAGACCGAAGGCCGCGCGTGGGGCGGAGGTGACCATCACCTCGTAGAGATCCTCGACCGTCTTGATGAAGTGCGACTGTCCGATGATGACGTTGGCGTCGGGCGGGATCGACACGGGAACCAGGTCGAGCGTCATGGGGCGCCTCCAGAGCTGGGGGGGCCACCGCATTGTAGCGCGATCACGCGTCGGGCGACGTCTTCAGCCAGGCCCGCAGCACCTCGGCGACGCTCCACGCCTGCGCCACGCATCCGCGGGGGGTGAACGGGGGCTCGGCGTCGAAGATCTCCGCGATCGTCCCGATCGCGAACCGCCCGATCGCGTCGGGAAAGCTCTCCAGGAACCGCCGCGCGCCCTGGCGATCACCCGGGTGCAGCTTCAGCCAGGCGTCGACGAACGGGCCGATGAGCCACGCCCACACGGTGCCCTGGTGGTACGCCGCGTCCCTCGCCCGCAGGTCGCCGTAGTACTGCGCCTTGTAGTCGCGCTCCCCTGGCGCCAGCGACCGCAACCCGCAGGGCGTCAGCAGCTCCCGCTCGACCGCCTCGAGCACGCTCGCCCACCTGCCCCGGTCGAGTATCGGGTGCGGCAGCGCGATGGCCAGCACCTGGTTCGGGCGGCACGACCCGTCGTCCCCCTGTTCGCCGTCCACGACGTCGTACAGGTGGCGGCCCTGCTCGTACCAGAAGCGGCGGTTGAAGGACGCGCGTGCCTGCCCGGCCTGCTCGGCGAGCGGCGTCGCCGCCGTCTCGCCGTCCTCCTGGCGCAGCCATCCCTCGAGCAGCCGCAGCGCGTTGTACCAGAGGGCGTTGATCTCGACCGCCTTGCCGCGCCGCGGCGTCACGACCCAGTCGTCCACCTTGGCATCCATCCAGGTCAGTTGGTAGCCCTCGGCTCCCTGCGTGAGCAACCCGTCGGACGGGTCCACCTTGATGCCGAAGTGAGTCCCCTGCACGTGCCAGTCGACCGAGCGCCGCAGGTCGGGCAGGAGATTGCGCAGCGTCTCGCGATCGCCGGTAGCGTCGAGGTACCGGTCGATGGCGTGAAAGAACCACAGCGTCGCATCGGCCGTGTGATAGAGCCCCTCACGCTGCCCCTCGGGAAACAGGTTCGGGATCAGGCCATCGCGCAGGTAGCGTCCGAATGTCCGGAGGATGTAGCCGGCCTGCACCGAGCGGCCGGTGACGATCGTGAGCCCCTCGAGCGCGATCATCGTGTCGCGCCCCCAGTCGGTGAACCAGGGGTAGCCGGCGACCACCGTGCGAACCGCGTCGCCCTCGGCGTGGGCCCTCACCGCTTCCGCGGCGCGGCCGGCAGGCTGGATCACGAACTGGTCGGCGGCATACACGAGCTCGCGCGCGAAGCCGCCCCGTGCGCGCGGGTCGGCCTGCGCCACGAGCCGTCCCCGCCGCCGTCCCTCGGCTTTCAGCGCGTCGCCCGGGAGCAGCGCGTGGATCGTCTCCCAGGACTCGGTCGATGCGGTGAGCGACGCCGTGCCTCCGCGCTCGAGGCGAAGCGTGAAGAAGCCCGGGCTGTGCAGCGCGCCGCCCGCCGGGTACCCGCGCGCCTGCTCGACGCGGTACAGAACGTCGGCTATCTCGCGCGACTCGACCGCGAAGTTCGCCCCTTCCCCGGCAGTCAGCCGCAGCGCCGGCAGGTCCGGCGCCGACAGCTCGAACTGATCCTCGAACGCGGTGAGCGTGTAGGAGGTATCGAGGCGCTCCGACACCTCTCCCTCGTGCGGGCGGATGTGCACGAAGAGCCGGAGCTCGAGCGTGGAACGCTCGCCTCCCGCCGCGAGGCGGTAGAAGACGTGCGTGGTGTTCTGGCGATGCGGCATCAGCAGCCGCTTCTCCACCACCAGGTCATGGTGCCTGAAGCGCCAGACGGGCAAGCCGTCCTCCACCGCGAACTCCTCGAGGCAGGCCGGGGCCTCGGGTTCGGCCAGGCCGCCTGTCAGCTCGATCGTGGACAGCGGCACGCGGCCGCCTTCCTCGTCCACCAGCGTCTCGCCCACGTGGTTGAGCATGACCATCCGGCCGAGGGGCCCCGGCAGCGCGGCAACGAGGACGCCGTGGTAGCGGCGCGTCGGCACACCCGCCACCGAACCGCTCGCGTAGCCGCCCAACCCGTTGGTGACGAGCCACTCGCGGCCGAGCAGCTCGTCCACCTCGTACCGCCCGCCGGACCGCTCGAGACGCCTGACGAGCGCCATCAGTCCCCTTCCTCCGCGTGCGGCCGCCCGGCGAGCGCGACGGCCGACTCGCCGGGAACCCGAAGTCCCTCGGGAGTCACGACCTCGGGAGTCCCGCCGCCCTCGTACCTCGGATCCTCGCTCGACCAGAGAACCTCCCACCGGAGGTGCTCGGGCGGGGCGAGCAGCGGCTCGGGGGCGACCCGCAAGGTCAGGTCGCGGCCCAGGTTGAGGAGCAGCAACCGATCGCCGTCGTGCCCGCCGGGGCCGAAGAAGCGAAGCACGAGAGCCTCGGGCGCGAGCACCGCCCCGTCAAGGCCTCCCGGGCGCTGCGCGCGGAAGGCGGGATCTTCGCGCCGCAGCCGCAGCAGATCGCGGTGGAGCGCGTAGATGGGTGCGTGGCGCTCGCGCTCGGAGAAGTCGAGGCGGCATCGCGCGAAGGTCTCGAACGCGCCCGGGTCGGCCAGTTGGCGCTGCATCGCCTCGCCCGCAAGCGATGGGAACTGTCGCAGGAACTCAGCCCGACCTGCGCGGACCGCGCTGCCCAGGGTGTCGTCGTGGTCGGCGAAGAAGAGGAATGGGCTCGAGGAACCGAACTCCTGGCCCTGAAAGAGCATCGGGGTGCCCGGCCCGAGCAGCGTCAGGGCGGTCACGGCCCGGTACCGGCCCGGGCTGGTGAGCTGCCGCACGCGGCGCCCGCGACCCGAGTTGGCCACCTGATCGTGGTTCTCGATGAAGGTGACGAAAGAGGCGGGCGGAAGGCCCCACGTGGGGGTGCCGCGAGCCTTTCGCTGCCAGGCGTATCGCTGCCCCTGGTAGAGGTAGCCGTACTTCGCCGCCGAGATGAACTCCTGTGCCACGCCGAGGTGGTCGGTGTAATACGCCTCGTTCCGGCCGGTCAGGGCGACAAGCGCGCTGTGGTGATAGTCGTCGTTCCACACCGCGTCGATGCCGTATCCCCCCTCGGATGCAGGCCGTACGGTACGCGCGTCCTGCACCTCGTTCTCCGCCACGAGCAGAATGGACCTGCCGCCGGCCGCCGCGCGAGCCGCCGCTGCGATTTCCGCGAGGATGTGGCACGGCGAGGCGTCGTGGATCGCCTGTACCGCGTCGAGGCGCAGGCCGTCGAAATGGAACTCCTCTATCCAGTACCTGGCGTTGGCCGCGTAGAACTCGCGCACCGGCGCGGCGTTGGGTCCGTCGAAGTTGATCGCCTCGCCCCACTCGTTCGAGTAGCGGTCGGTGAAGTAGTCCGCGGCGAAGGCCTTGTGGCACGAGCCGGCCGGGCCCACATGGTTGTAGACGACGTCGAGGATGACGCCGAGGCCGGCTGCATGTGCGCGGTCCACGAACCGCCGCAGGTCGTCGGGCCTCCCGTAGAGCCGGGTGGGAGCGAACAGGTCCACCCCGTCGTAGCCCCAGCCGAAGCGCCCGGGGAAGTCGGCGACCGGCATCATCTCGATGACCGTGACGCCGGCCGCGCGCAGCTCGTCGAGCTGCCGCGATGCGGCCTCCCATGTGCCCGAGGGGGTGAAGGTGCCCACGTGCATCTCGTAGAGGACCTTCCCCTCGAGCTTCACACCCGGCCACGCCGCGTCGCTCCAGCGGTAGTCGGACGGGTCGACGACCTCGGAGGGGCCGTGCGGTCCGTCGGGCTGGAAGCGCGAGGCCGGGTCCTGGAGCAGGCGATCGTGCCCCGCCGCGCGGAAACGGTACCGGGTGCCGGCGCCGGCCTGCGGCGCGAAGGCCGAATGGTATCCACCCGGCTCGCACTCCATGGACAGCTTGAGCGTGCGTCCGCTCCCACCGTCCTCCAGCACGAGGTCGAGGCGTGCGTGCCCCGGCGCCCATACGCGGAAGTGCACGCCGCCCGCGGCCATCACCTCGGCACCGATCGGTAAGCGGCGGCCGTCCGCGCGCCCTGGCTGGTTTCTCACGCCCTCCCCTTCCAGCAGAGTTCCCACCGCTCGTGTGCAGGAAGGATGCCCGGCCCCGCTCCATGCGATGGTCCGCGACGGGCGGGGCCGACCTGCGTTGCCGGCATCACCGGCCTGGTCACGCCACCTTGCCGGGCACCTTGCTTGCAGCCCCGGTGGCAGTGGCACAGGCGTCCCGCCTGTGAGTGGTGGCAGTGGCACAGGCGTCCCGCCTGTGGCCAGAACGGAGGAGCTATGGCGGAGAACATCCGGACACCCAACCTGCAGTACCTGGATGCCGGGTACGTCGCGGACGACCGCATCGACTTCGACGGCCTCGACGTGCGGAACGCCGCCGGTGACAAGTTGGGGTCGGTCGACGGCTTCATCGTCCAGAGGAACTCGAATCGCCCGTACTACCTGGTGGTCGACTCAGGCGGCTGGTTCTCGAGCCGTCACTACCTGGTGCCGATCGGGCACGTGCGGCTGGACCCGGACAACCGCGCGCTTCGCGTGGACATCGAACGGGACACGATCCAGGGATTCCCGGAGGTCCACATCGATCGGTTCGACGAGTTCACCGAGGAAGAGGTCCGGCGGATCGACGAGCGGACGCTCACCGCGCTGGCGCCGAACGAGGTCGCCGCGCGCATGGGCGACACGTGGGACTACGACCGGTGGAGTCACTACAGCCAACCCGACTGGTGGCGGGCCCAGCCGGCCGATCTGCCGCCCCCGCCGCTCACCAACCGGCCGCTGGCCGAGGACTACGCCCCGGACGTCGCAGGCACCGACGCCGAGGTCACCGGATACGCGCCGGAGCACATCACCGCCCGGCACGACGAAGACCTGGCACGCAGGACGGATCGCCGCGACCTCGAGGGGCTCGGCACCATCCGCCGTTCCGATACGGCAGCCGGCACGCCACCGGAGGACCTGAACGACCGCGCGCAGCCGGGCGACGTGCTGGGCATCGAGACGGCCGGCGAAACGACCTCGCTCGGCGACACGGCCCGCGACGAGGACAAGCGCCGCGAGGAAGCGGAGGAAGCCAACCGCGAGATCTTCGAGAATCAGCGGCGCGACCGGCGCCGCGACGGATAGGTGGTTGCAGGCGGCGGCCAGCAGGTGAAACCCCTGCCGGCCGCCCGCGTCGGCGGCCTTTACGAGAGCGGCTCGAAGGTGGCCGTGAAGTGGCGGAGCACGGCCGGCGAGCTGGCGATCCGGTAGCCGCGAATCGAGTCCTTCTTCCGGGCGACCTCGATCACGCCTTCGGCCACGTAATCGATGTGGGACTGCGTGTAGACGCGCCGCGGGATGGCAAGCCGCACCAGCTCCATCGGGGCGGCGACCTCGCTTCCGTCCGGCTTCCGCCCGAACATCAGCGTCCCGATCTCGACTCCGCGGATCCCGGCCTCGACGTACAGGGCGTTGGCGAGCGCCACGCCGGGGTACTCGAGCGGCGCGACGTGCGGCAGCAGCGCCTTGGCGTCGAGGTAGATGGCGTGGCCGCCTGCCGGCCGGATCGTCGGGACGAGGGCGGCGGTCAGTTTGTCGCCCAGGTACTCGGTGGAACGGATCCGGTACCTGAGGTACGGCTCCTCGACCACCTCTTCCAGGCCGCGCGCGATTGCCTCCAGGTCGTACCCGGCGAGGCCGCCGTAGGTCGGGAACCCCTCGGTGAGGATCAGCAGGTTGCGGGCCTCCTCGGCCCAGCGATCGTCGTTGAGCGCGAGGAAGCCGCCGATGTTCGCGAGCCCGTCCTTCTTGGCCGACATGGTGCAGCCGTCGGCCAGCGAGAAGAGCTCCTGCGCGATCGCCTTGGGCGTTCGGCCCCCCTGCCCTGCCTCGCGCACCTTGACGAAGTACGCGTTTTCGGCGAAACGGCAGGCGTCGAGGAAGAACGGCTTGCGGTAGCGGTCGCAGAGGGCGCGGATGCCGCGGAGGTTCTCGAGCGACACCGGCTGGCCGCCGCCCGAGTTGTTGGTGATGGTCGCCATCACGAGCGGGACGCGGTCGCCCGCCTCGGCGAGCGTGCGCTCGAGTGCCGCCAGGTCGACGTTCCCCTTGAACGGGTGGACCAGGGCGGGGACACGGCCCTCGGAGATCACCAGGTCGCGCGCCTCGCACGCCTCGGCCTCGATGTTGGCGCGGGTGGTGTCGAAGTGGTTGTTGCTCGGGACGATCTGGCCCGGCCGCAGCACCGTGTGGAAAAGGATGTGCTCGGCGGCCCGACCCTGGTGGGTGGGGATGACGTGCTTGAAGCCGGTCAGGTCCCTCACCGCGGCCTCGAAGCGGTAGAAGGACCGGCTCCCGGCGTACGACTCGTCGCCCTGCATCAGCGCGCCCCACTGCGCCGCCGACATGGCGCCGGTCCCCGAGTCGGTCAGCAGGTCGATCAGCACCTCGGCGGCGGGCAGCCGGAAGACGTTGTAGCCGGCCGCCCGCAGCGCCTCGGCCCGTTCCTCGCGCGTGGTGAAGGCGATCGCCTCGACCGACTTGATCCGGAACGGTTCGATGATCGTCCTGAAGTTCATCTCAGGCTTCCCACGGGAGCCCTGTCTTGCCGAAGTGGCCGTAGTTGGTCGTCGCCCGGTAGATGGGGCGCAGCAGGTCGAGCGACTCGATGATCGCGGCCGGCCTGAAGTCGAACCGGTCCACCATCTCGCGGGCCGCCTTCTCGTCGCCGGTTCCGAAGGTCTCCACCTTGGTCGAGACCGGCTGCGCCTTCCCGATCGCGTACGCCACCTGCACCTCGGCCCGCCGGGCGATGCCGGCCTTGACGACCTGGCGCGCGACGTACCGCGCGAAGTACGCGCCGCTGCGGTCCACCTTCGAGGGGTCCTTCCCGCTGAACGCGCCGCCGCCGTGGTGCGCCGCGCCGCCGTAGGTGTCGACGATGATCTTGCGGCCGGTGACGCCGCAGTCGGCCGACGGACCGCCGAGCGCGAAGCTGCCGGTCGGGTTCACGAGCACCTTCACCTCGGGCGTGAACCACGAGTCGAGCACGCGGGGCGCCAGGCAGGTCGCCACGTAGCGCTCGATCTCCGCGTGCGGCGTGTCCTGGTCGTGCTGCGTCGACACCAGCACGGTGGTCACGCGGGCCGGCCGGCCGTTCGCATACTCGACCGACACCTGCGATTTCGAGTCGGGCCGGATCCACGGGTACTTCCCGCTGCGGCGGTCCTCGGCGAGCCCCCGGGTGAGGCGGTGCGCCAGGACGATCGGCAGCGGCATCAGCTCGGGCGTCTCGTCGGTCGCGTAGCCGAACATCATGCCCTGGTCGCCGGCCCCCTGCTCGACGTCGAGGCCGCGGCCCTCGTCCACGCCCTGCGCGATGTCGTCCGACTGCCGGGAGATGAACTGAAGAACCTTGACGCGGTCGGCGTGAAACGCCTCGCCGTCGAACACGTACCCGATCTCCCGGATGGCGGCGCGCGCGATGCCCTCGTAGTCCACCGGCGTCCTCGACGTGATCTCGCCGGCCAGCACCACCTGCCCGTCCTTGCACAGCACCTCGCAGGCCACGCGGCTCCGCGCGTCGCCCGAGAGGTGCGCGTCCAGGATCGAATCGGCGATGTAGTCGCAAACCTTGTCGGGGTGGCCCTCCGACACGGACTCCGAGGTGAGCGTGTGGGTCAGTTTCTCCATAGTCCTTCCTCGTGCTGGGATGACGCCCTTTCGAGATCGCGGTCCGTCTCGCTCGCGCATGGCTCCAGGCCACCTGGCCTGGCCGGCTGGGCCACCGTTCGCTCCGGGTGAGGGAGCAGGACGACGGTATGGCGTACGGGTCGTCGAGCCGGAACTCTCGCCGTACTCTTCATGCTGGCAGCCCGAGACCAGGAGCTGCCACAAAGGGCTGGCACGCGGCGCCGACGCAGCACTCGCCGCGCAGTTTTCCACTATGGCGGCTCAGCTCGGGGGCTGTCAAGCGGGATGATGAAGCTCGTCGTGCTGGGGGTGCAGGCGGTGCAGGAGGTGCTGGAGGTGCAGTGCTGGAGGTGCTGAAGGTGCGGTGCTGGAGGTGCTCAAGGTGCTGTCGGTAATCACGACCTAGGGACCCCTGCCTGACAGGTTTCTCACCAGCATTCCCCCCTGACGGACCGGTGTTTCTCACCACCTTTCCCCCCTGTGCGTGACGCAGCGATCATCCCCCTTCCGACCCGGCCCCCGGGGCGGGCTGGAGGAGGGGATGGCGTATCGCGAGGTCACGATGATCGAAGTGAAGGAGGTGTTGCGCCTGTGGTTTGCCGGCACGGCGACCAAGCGCATCGCCGCGATACTGGGGCTCGATCCGAAGACGGTCCGTCGCTACCTGAAGGTCGCGGGGGACGCAGGGGTGCTCCCGGGCGCGACGGCGGTCACCGATGCTCAGGTGACGGCGGTGCTGCTCGCACTGCATCCGGTGATTGAGCGACCGCACGGCGACAGCTGGGCGGCATGCGTGAAGCACCGGGCGGACATCGAGAAATGGCTCAAGCAAGAGCTGCGGCTGACCAAAATCCGCACGCTGCTGGGCCGGAAGGGCGTGAAACTGCCCTATGCGACCCTCCACCGGTATGCGGTGAGCGAGCTGGGCTTCGGCCGCCGCGCGGCGACGGTGGGCGTCGTGGATGGCGAGCCGGGACAGGAGCTGCAGCTCGACACGGGGTGGGTTGGCTGGCTGCGGGGGACAACGCGTCGTCGCTTCCGCGCGTGGATCTTCACGGCGGTCCGCTCTCGACACCGCTTTGTCTATCCCATCTTCCGGGAAACGACGGCCACGGCGATCGAAGCCTGTGAGGCCGCGTGGGAGTTTTACGGCGGCGTCTTCCGCGTGCTGATCCCGGACAACACGAAGGCGATCGTTCACACCGCCGACAATCTCGAGCCCAAACTGGTCGATGCGTTTCTCGAGTATGCGCAAGCGCGCGGCTTCCACGTCGATCCCACCCGCGTCCGCCATCCACAGGACAAGGGCCGGGTCGAGCGGGCGGTGGCGTCGGTGCGCGACGATTGTTTCGCCGGTGAAGAGCTGATCGACCTCGACGCCGCCCGGACCTGCGCACGCCGCTGGTGTCTCGAGGAGTACGGCCACCGCCGGCACTCGCGCACCCAGCGCCGGCCCCTCGAGCATTTCGAGGCCGAGGAGCACGCCGCCCTCCAGCCAGCCCCAATCGAGGCGTACGACCTCCCGGCCTGGTGCGACCCCAAGGTCGGCCGCGATCACTACGCCGTCGTGGCGTGCGCGTTGTACTCCCTGCCCACTCGGTGGATCGGCGTGCGTCTGCGCGCCCGCGCCGACCGCGCGACCGTCCGCTTCTATCACCGCGGCGTGCTGATCAAGACGCATCCCCGCTGCCCGCCCGGCGGCAAGTCGACGCACGCCGAGGATTTTCCCGCGGAGCGGACCGCCTATGCCCTCCGCGACGTCACTTACTTGCAGACGCAGGCCGACGGGCACGGCGAGGCGGTCGGCCGCTACGTCCGCACCCTCTTGGATGGCCCGCTACCCTGGACGCGGATGCGCCGGGTCTATGCCGTCCTCGGCCTCGCCCGCCGCTACGGCAGCCGACGCGTCGACGAGGCGTGCCGGCTGGCCCTCGTCGCGGGATGCTCGACGTCCATCGCCTCCAACGCATGCTCGCCCTCGCGGTCACCGCCGCGCCGTCCGCTCCCGCGCCGCCCGCTCCGGCCCCCGCACGCTTCCTGCGTCCGGCCGCGCAGTACCGCCTGGCGCTCGTGCCCGCCACGCCCCCGACTGAAGGAGAGCCTGAATGAAGGATCCGATTTCGCCCGATCTCCGCGCCGTCCTCCGCCGCCTCAAACTCGGTCGGATGCTCGACACGCTGCCCGAGCGCTTCGCCCTCGCTCGACAGCAGCAGCTCGCCCACCAGGACTTCCTGCTCGTCGTCCTGGGGGACGAGGCGTCGCGACGCGATGCCCTGAGCGTCACCACGCGCGTCCAGCGAGCCCACCTCGATCCGACCATGCAGCTGGAGGCCTGGGACCCCACGGCCAAGGTCACCTTCGACAAGACGCTGCTCAATGACCTCGCCTCCCTCCGCTTCCTGGACGCCCATGCGCATGTCGCGATCGTCGGCCCCGTCGGCGTCGGCAAGACCTTCCTCGCCCACGCCCTCGGATACGCCGCCTGCCGGCGGGGCCGCTCGGTCCTCGCCTTGCGGGCCGACCGGATGCTCAAAACGCTCAAGCACGCCCGGCTCGACCACACTTACGAGGCGGAATTGCGAAAGCTCCTCGCCGTCGATCTGCTCATCCTCGACGATTTCGCCCTCGACACGATGGACCCGACCGAGAGCCGCGACATCTACGAGCTGCTGACCGAACGCCACCGGGTCGGCTCGATCATCGTCACCTCGAACCGCGCGCCGGACGAATGGCTCGCGACCTTTGCCGACCCCGTCCGCGCCCAAAGCGCTATCGACCGCTTCACCAGCAACGCCTACGACCTGCTCATCGAGGGCGAGTCGTACCGCAGCCGGCAGAAGCCGGGTCGCCGATCGGGGGCGGCGGCATGAGCGTGCGCACACCCGGGCTGTGGAAATGGCGACCCTGTGGAAACCCCAGAACGGTTTCCACAAGGGTCTTGGACATCGCGCCCAGAGCGCGCGATGCC
>DAOPQX010000015.1:0-15386 GCA_035348395.1 Vicinamibacterales bacterium
TCCTGTACCGCGGCGGAGCTCCGGTGAAGCCTCACGACCTTTGCCAGGCGGTCGCGGTCAGTGATGCCGACCTGGTCGCGACGTATCTGAACATCATCGATGCGCGCACGGTCGACTGTGCTGGGCTTTCCGTCCTTGAACGGGCCCGCCGCCTGTCGCCTTCCGCCAAGCGGGACACGATCTTGCGGCAGTTGACTTCGGTGCTGACGCAAAGAACACCGCGGTGATGGCGACTCGCGGTTCGAGGTCGGGAGGCCTGGAACGATGGGGCGCGCCGGTTCTGGTGCTGGGCGGCTGATAGTGACGCGCCTGTAGAACGCTGCGAGCGAACGGGCAACGACCCGGCGGTAGCACGTCTGATACGGAGGCGCCGGTAGAACCGCGCGAGGGAGCGCGCAGTATGTCGGCGGAGCGAATAGCGCTCCATCTGCAGAATGTGAACCGAGAGGACCGTGGCAACCTACCCAGTTCAGCATCGGCTGGAAGCACTGGCGCTCGTCATTGGCATCTGTATGGCCGCTTGTGGCGGCGGGCCGCACGACCGTCCCCCTCTCCCTTCGGGACCGCCAATCGAACCCAACGTCGCGTTGCTCAAGCAGACCAAGGACGGCGATCTTCAGGGGATCGAAGCGAGCCTGAAGGCCGGGGCGGACGCGAACTTCGTGCCCGATCCCGTGGGGGCCGAGAGCCCACTTATTAACGCCGCCAGGAGGGGCCACGTGGCGGCTGTTCGACTTCTCCTCCAGCACGGCGCGCTTCCCAACATGCGGACGACTGACGAGACTCCTCTACACGCGGCAGCGGCCCGGGGACACGCGGACGTGGTCGCCTTGCTTCTTGCATGGGGAGCAAACTACCGCGCACTTATCGGATTTGGGGGACAGCACGCATTGGGTGACGCTGTGAGCGGCGGGCATGGAGAGGTCGTGTGGCTCCTCTACAAAGAGGGGGCGACCATACAGCCGGTGTTTCTCTGCTACGCCGTTTCAGACGGTCACGCCGAGCTAGTCAATGTCCTGTTGAACACCGGCCTGGATCCGAGAACGGTAGACTGCTCCGGGCGCTCACCGTTTGACCTCGCGGGCCGTCTGCCTTTGCCGCAGCGCGAGGAGATCTCGCGGCGCCTGGCGCGCGCGCGCTCGAGCACTTCAGATCCGAACAGGTAGCCGGACGACGGCGGCACGCGCCGCCTTTGCGGTAACCAAACGGGGGGAACGAAGTCAGCCAGCCGGAGCTCTTCTGGTTCGCTTCGACGGCTCTCACGACTTGAAAGAAACTTGAAACTTTGCGCACGAAGGGGCCTGTCGGCGCCCTACGCCACCGAAGGGTTCGACGGGATTTCCTAAGAAAACCGACGCAGCCGGATGCCGTCGGAGCATCCGGCCGCGTTTCTCAGCCACGGGACCGGGGTTCGAATCCCCGTACCGGTACCAACCATCAAGCTCACTTCCCTCAGTTCCTTCTGAAGCCCCGGCACATGCGGCAGGCAGCTCCTGCACTGGCGCGCTGCGATAGCATGAGCATGACGGCATCTTCCGCGTGCTGTTGTCACCGGACCACCTGCAGGACGATTGCGCTTGCCCTCGGACCTACAATGCGCCAGGTGCTGACGACCGAACGCTGACTGCCGCCGACACGGCGATGCTCCAAGGACGTCCGATACAGACCCGGACGCACGCCCGGTCGTTGTTCCGCATCGCGGCATTCGCGGTCCTGATGCCGCTCGCGGCCACTGGGGGAGCCACGGCACAGGCAGATGCTGATGCACGGCGCGTGTCCTTGGTTGTTCTGGCGGATCCCGATGACGCGTTCCTCCCACTGGCTCGCGAGATCGCCGCGGCCGAACACGCTCCCTTGACGGCCACCGTGCTCGGCAGCCTTCGTGGTTGTCTTTGCGCGCGAACGCGCCCACCGGCCCGGACGCGTGCCAACCTCATCCTGAACGCCGCAGCCGCGGACCTGAGACCTCGTGACTTCGTGACTCCGCGACTCCGTGGACTGCCCAGCCCGTGCTAGTCTGTCGTTCCGTGCGGAGACGACTCCTCGCC
This sequence comes from Vicinamibacterales bacterium, assembly GCA_035348395.1. Classification (GTDB taxonomy): domain Bacteria; phylum Acidobacteriota; class Vicinamibacteria; order Vicinamibacterales; family Fen-181; genus JARKSS01. The sequence continues at coordinate 2,049 of DAOPQX010000015.1, forward strand.
GGCGCCTCTCTCGGCCTTGCGGCCGCTGTGCTGGCCTTCCTGGTCGGTTTGGTCCCGTTCGCAGAAACCGTCGAGCTGAAGACGTACGACTGGCGGATCCGGCTCACCGCCTCTCCGTCCGAGGCAAGGCGCGACATCGTCCTGGTGGCCATCGATCAGGCGAGCATCCGCAGCCTCGAGCCGCTGGTCGGGCGATGGCCGTGGCCTCGCTTCATCCACGGCACGCTTCTCGACTTCCTGGCCCGGGCGCCGGCGAAGGCGGTGGTCTACGACGTGATCTTCACCGAGCGCGACCGGCGCCGGTTCACGGTTGGCGGGGAGGAATGGACCGGCGAGGAGTCAGACCAGGCGCTGGTCGAGGCGACGCGCCGGGCGGGCATGGTCGTGCACGTGGCCGACGTGGCGGGCGAGGCGACCGAGGGCGGCGAGGCCACGGCGGCGCCCGCCCTGCCGGCGGCGTTCCGGGTGTCGGGGTTCGAGCGCCGCCCCTCGCTGGTTCTCCCGTTCCCCGAGCTGGCGGAGGCGAGCCGGGCCCTCGGCCACAACCTGGTCATCCTCGACGCGGACGGCCCGGCCCGGCGCGCGGCGCCCTTCGTGGAGCACGCGGGCCGGCCACTCCCGTCGCTCGCGGTCGCCGCCGCCGCCATCGCCGAGCGGCTGGGGCCGGGCGATGTCTCGTCGGACGGCCGCACGCTGAAGCTGGGCGCGCACGAGCTGCCGCTGGTTCGGCAGGAGCTCCCGAGCTTCTACGGCGAGCGGGGCGAGGCGCGCCGCGCCCTGGTGCGCTTCCCCGGCGGCGTGCTCGAGGGCGGGAAACCGACCTACCGCGAACACTCCTTCTACGACCTGTTCTACTCGGAGCAGCAGCTGCTTGCGGGAGAGAAGCCGCTCGTCGATCCCGCCTCGCTCAAGGACGCCATCGTCCTGGTCGGGACCACGGCCGCCGGGCTGTACGACCTGTTCTCGGTGCCGTTTCCCGGGAAGATGCCGGGCATGCAGGTGCACGCCAGCGCGCTCGACAACCTGTTGTCAGGCCGCTTCCTGGCGCCCGCGCCCGGCTGGGCGGGCCTGCTGGTGCTGCTGGCCTGCGGCCTCGCCGCGGCGCTGGCGGTCACCGTGCTCGGCGTGTGGCGGGGGCTGGCGGCGGGGGCCATCATGGTCGTGGCGCTGCTCGGCGGCTCGGTGCTGCTCTTTGGTGCCGGCACCTGGCTGCAGGTGACGCCGCCGTTCGTCGCGGCGGTGCTCGCCTCGTTCAGCGGGGTCGCCTACCAGTACCTGGTCGAGGACCGCGAGAAGCGCAAAGTCAAGCAGCTCTTCTCCCGATACGTCTCGAAGGACGTCTGCGAGCAGCTGATGGCCGACCCGTCGAGGGCGCACCTGGGCGGGTCGCGGCGCGAGATGACCGTGCTCTTCTCCGACATCCGCGGGTTCACGACTTTCTCCGAGGCCGGGCAGCCCGAACAGGTCGTCGAGCAGCTGAACGAGTACTTCACGCGGATGGTCGAGGTGATCTTCGCGCACCGTGGCACGCTGGACAAGTTCGTCGGCGATGCGGTGATGGCGCTCTTCGGCGCGCCCCTCGACGACCCCGGCCACGCCGAGCACGCGGTGCAGGCGGCCCGCGCGATGCTCCGCGAGCTGGAGACGCTCAACCGCGGGTGGGCGGCAGAGGGGAGGCCCACCCTCGCCATCGGGGTCGGCATCAACACGGGAGAGATGGTAGCCGGGAACATCGGGTCGGAGTCGATCATGAGCTACACGGTGATCGGCGACGCGGTGAACCTGGCGTCGCGCCTCGAGTCGCTCAACAAGCAATACGGGACCTCGATCATCGTCTCCGAGGCCACGCGTGCGCGGCTCGAGGGGGACTACGGCGTGCGGGCGCTCGGCGAGGTCGTGGTGAAGGGAAAGACCCGGGCCGTGCCGATCTTCGAGGTGTCCTGAGAGGAATTTAGATGCGCAACCTTGCAGTGGCCTGCGCCGCCTGCGCGATCCTCGCCCCCGCGGCGCTCGCGCCGGCCGCGCCGGCCGATCCGCAGATAGGGAAGATCCTGAGGCGCGCCGAGAAGCGAGCCGAGCAGCTCCAGTCGCTCCGGGTGACCGAGCAGGAGGAGATCGAGCTGGGCGCGGCGGTGAGCGAGCGAATCCGCGTGCGCTACGGCGTCGTCCAGGACGCGTCGGTCCACAAGTACGTCGCGCTGGTCGGGACGCTGCTGGTCGAGGGCGGCCCGCGCCCTGGCCTGCCGTGGCACTTCATCGTGCTCGACACCGACGGCGTCAACGCGTTCGCGGCCCCGGGCGGGTACATCCACGTGACCCGCGGCGCGCTCGGGCTGATCCGCAACGAGGCCGAGCTGGCCGCGGTGCTGGCGCACGAGATCGCGCACGTGACCGACAAGCACACGGTCGAGGCGATCCAGAAGAGCAACGCGATTCAGATCGGCGCCAGCGAGACGCTCCGCGACAAAGAGGTGTTCAGCCGCGTGGTGGACAAGACCGCCGAGATCGTGATGGCCGGCTTCGGCCGGTCCGAGGAGCTCGAGGCCGACCGCGACGCGCTGCGGCGGGCCGACGCGATCGGCTACGCTCCCGGGGGGCTGGCCGCCTTCCTGACCCGGCTCACCGAGCGGAACAAGGAATCGACCGGCAAGCAGGGGCTCTACTCTTCGCACCCGGAGATGAAGGAACGGCTCGAGCGCCTCGGCAAGCAGATCGCCGCCGAGCACCTTCAGGCGACGATCCTCCTGGACGAGCGGTACGCCCGTCACGTCAGCTACGAGACGAAGCCGCAAGCCGACGTGGCGGCCGTCGTTGACGGCGCCGCGGGCCTGACCGGCGGTGAGGCGGCGCCGGCTCCGCCTCCGAAGAAGAAGGGCATCGGCCTCTCCAACCTGCTGAAACCCTCCGGCTCCGAGCGGAAGTCGGCCGAGGTGACCGGGTCGGGCGCCTCGCGCGGGGTGGACACCGAGCGCGGGGCGGCCGGCGGGTCGAACCCCGCACTGGTGGAGGTGCAGCTGACAGCCGCCGAGGTGTCGGCGTTCCGCAAGGAAGGGAAGCTGAAGTGACGCACGTGGCCGCGCTGGTGGCGATCGGCGCGATCGCCGCGACGCTCGCAGTCGGCGGCCTGGTGGCGAACAGGCTGATTCGCCGCAAGCTGCGGCTCTCACTCTTCAGCTTCCTGGCCTACCTGCTGTTCCCGGCGACCTCCGCCTTCGCGCCGGCGCTCGTCCAGCCGTTCCAGTCGGTCGGGCAGCTCCTGCTCGTGCTGGGCTTCGTGAACCTGGCGGTGGTCCTCGCGGTGAACCCCTGGCGGGTCGACCGCGTGCCGGAGCGCTTCCCGAGCATCGTCCAGGACGCGCTGGTCATCGGCGCCTTCCTCGTCGTCGCCACCGTCATCCTGCAGGAGAAGTTCCTGACCACGTCGGCGGTCGGCGCCGTGGTGATCGGCTTCGCGCTGCAGGACACGCTCGGCAACACGTTCGCCGGCCTCGCCCTGCAGATGGAGAAGCCGTTCCGGGTCGGCGACTGGATCCAGGTTGGTTCGCACGACGGGCAGGTGACCGAGATCACGTGGCGGGCCACGACCCTGCGGACGAGGGACGACGACGCGATCACCGTGCCGAACAACATCGTGTCGAAGGAGGCGATCCTCAACTTCTCCCGGCCGGTGCCGCACACGATGCTCCACGTGGAGGTGGGCGTCAGCTACGACGCGCCGCCGAACCGGGTGAAGGCCGTCGTGCTCGAGGCGCTCAAGGACGCCACCTACGTGCTCGCCACGCCGGCGCCTGCCGTCCTCGTGTCGAGTTTTGGCGAGTCGAGCGTGAACTACAGGGTGGAGTTCTGGATCGGCGATCCGAGCCTCGACGACGAGGCCCGCGACGAGGTCCTGTCGGAGATCTACTACGCGCTCCGGCGCGCGAACCTCGAGATCCCTTACCCGATCCGGGTCGAGTACCAGCGGGAGTCAGTTCCCGTCGCGCTCGTTCCCGCCGAGCGGCGGCGCGAGGAGATCGCGCGCGTCGACATCTTCTCGCCCTTGTCGGCGGAGGCCAAGGTCCGGCTCGCCGACGCCTCGTCCGAGCGCCTCTTCGGGAGCGGCCAGACCATCGTCTGGGAGGGGCAGGCGGGCGAGTCGATGTTCGTCGTCGTGAGCGGCCGGGTGCGGGTGACGCTCGGCAACCGGGCCAACGAGGTCGCGACGATCGGCCCCGGCGGCTACTTCGGCGAGATGTCGCTGCTCACGGGCGATCCGCGCACGGCGACCGTCAGCGCGATCGACGACTGCCTGCTGCTCGAGATCACCGCCGACGACTTCCGCACGATCGTTCTAGCCGATCCCCTGGTGGTGGAGCGCATCGGCCTCGCGGTGGCGGAACGGAGGATGGGGCTCGAGCGCAGCCGGAACGAGGCGGCCGCAGCCGTCGCCGTGCACGAGGCCCCGCGCAGCCTGCTGGCGAGGATCCAGCGGTTCCTCCGACTCTAGCCGCTACTCGAGCCAGACCAGCACCGACTCGCCGCGCGGCGCCGTGTGGTTCATGATCAGTCCCGGGCCGCGCCGTTCGAGCTCCTCGGGCGTGACCCTGAGCGAGACGCGGTTGAAGCCCCCTTCCCCCGTCTCGAAGTTGATCGGCTTGCTTCCCATGAGCCGGACCATCCAGAAGGGCAGGTCGAGGCTGATCAGCTTTCCCTCCTCCGGCGACCAGACCCGGATGTGCACGGTCGAGACCTCGCCCGTCGTCCCCTTGGCCAGCTCGCGGTGCACGACCGCCCGCGCCTCGTCGAACTCGCCGTCCCCGGTCAGCTCGATGAACGGCGTCTGACCCTCGAAGCCGGCCTGGAGCTTCCGGAACTCCTGCTCCCCGTGTGCCGTCTCGACGGTCTGGAACTCGACCTGCCGGCTGAAGAGATAGATCGCTCCCGCGATCAGGCCAATCCCCACGATCGCGACGAAGATCACGATGCCGACGACGATCGGGATCCAGTTTCGGCGAGCCATTCGTCTCCTCGCTCGTTTCCCGCCCCCGCGCTACTTGTACCCGTTCTTCGCAAGCCGCTTCGCCAGGTCGCGGGTTTGCGGGTCGTTCGACCGCTCGCCCAGCGTCGCGGCGGCCTGGTACTCGCGCCGGGCCGCCGTTCGGTCGCCCGCCAGGTCGGCCAGCTTGCCCATCTCCAGGTGCGCGCGGGCGCGCACCCACATGCGCGCGTCCGCGTCGGCCAGCGCCGCCACCAGCTCGTCGCGGGCCGGCTCGGGCTGCTTCAGCAGCACGAGGGCGGTCGCCCGCTTCATCCGCCAGTAGGCCTCCTCGCCGGGCATCCTCGGGCGCGGATCGGAGGCCAGCTTCGCGATCCCGTCCTGGAGCGCGCGCCTCGCCTCTTCGTTGCGCCGCGCCCGGAGGGCGGTCGATCCCTCCTCCAACCACAGCAGACGATTCCCGGGGTAGCTTTGTTCGAGCTGGCGCACGACGCGCAGGGCGTCATCGTAGCGCCGCTCGCGGTTGTACACGAGGACGAGCGCGAACCGGGCGTCCGGCTGCGCCTCGCTCGGGTGTGCGGCCGCCGCCTCGAGCAGCGCGATCCCCTCGTCCCTGCCTCCGCCGAACCCCACAAGGTAGGCCATCCACCGCAGCGGCGCGGGAAGGGTGGAGACAGCGTAGCGGTAGGTCCCGACGACGAGGCCCGCCTCCTTGCGCGAGGGGTCGAGCTTCAGCACCTTCTCGTGCGCATCGAACGCGCGACGGGCCGCGCGGAACGCGGGGAGCAGCTTCCCTTCAACCGAGCCCTGGTACGACGCGGCCAGCCCGAGCGCCGCCCCCAGCGCGTAGTGCGCGCCAGCGTCGCTGGGCCTGGCCCGCACGGCCTGCTCGCCCAGCTCGATCGCCCGGTCGATGTGGTGGTGGAACAGTTGCGCGAGGGCCGGGGGTGGCGGCTCCAGCTTGATCTCCGAGGAGGCCAGCTTCCCCATGTAGTCGTCAACGGTCACGGTGCCCCGCAGGAAGAGGACCTGCAGCCAGGCGAGCGAGGCAATGCCGCGGTGGGTGGCGGCCGACTCGGGATCGATGGCGAGGGCCTGCCGGTACAGGGCCAGCGCCTGCTCATAGTCGAGGTTGTAGGTGGCTTCGGCAGCTCGTCGAACGAGGTCCTGCGGCTGGACGCCCGCATACGCGTCCGCCGCAATCAGCAGCGCGGCCGCCCCAAGCGCCGCCCGGAAATGGGGCCTGGCCCCATTCTTCATGCCAGTCTCGAGGGGAGGGCGACCCGGCGACCCGAGGGGCGCCAAACGCCGGGTCACTCCAACCGGTCGCGGGGGCGATCGACCCTCACGCGAACACCGCCGCGACGATGGCGGCCACCAGCAGCAACGCCACCGCCCAATCAGCCTTGTCGTAGATCCAACCGAACATCTCACGCCTCCTTGTTGCCCACTTTCTTAGACGGGCGGCGGCGTGCGATGGTTCGTCGGCCGCGCGCGGCAGCCTCCCAACCCTACTGTCTCGTGGCGTCCGGCCACGGGTTGTCGATGACGAGCTCGGGGTGCTGCTGCCGGAACGTCTCCGAGACGTAACAGTCGAAGCAGACCGGGCGATGGGTGGCGAGCACGGTCGGCAGCGTTTCCGGCGCCACCTCCTGCCACTGGCGGAGGCCACCGTCGGGACCGGCAAGGGCCGGCTTTCGATCGAGCCAGTCCACGTCTCCGATGGCCCGGCCGCACATCACGCAACTCTTGCCGTCGTACCAGCTCGTCACCATCGTCCGCACCAGGCACCCGTCGTCCGACCGCTCGATCTGGGTGAGGCACTCGCGCCCGCACTGTCCGCGCTCGGGCCACCGGGAGCACCGGGACAGCTCGAGGCGGCCGCCGACGGCAGCCTTGACGGCATTCACGCTGACGGCGGCCGGCTCGTCGTTCTCGGGGCACTCGACCAGGCGAGGGCCTCGGCCGGCGGCGACGCGACTGAAGAAGTACGCGGCGAGGCCAACGACGACGATCGTCGCGAGCACGATCAGCCAGGTCATGGGTATCCTCCGGAGCGCAGCCTGCCCGAAGCTGCTACGACAGTGTATACACCCGACCAGGGGCCAGCGACTAGAGGCTGGGGGTCTAATTCAGGCCGCGTCTTTCAGCGGCCTGCCCTAGCCCACGTAGCTCTTCCTGGCGCGCGCCGTCGCGCCTGCCTTCTTCACCCTGACCTCGAGCTTGTGCACCTTGCCGTCGCGCGCACCCGCGTCGAAACCGATGAGGTACTGGCTGTGCAGTTCCTCGGAGACGCGCGTGAAGGTGGAGGTCAGGAGGTCCTTCTTGTCCAGCTCGAAGTAGCCGCCCCCGGTCTCCTCGGCGAGCTTCCGCAGGCCGCGGTCCGGCTTGGAGCGAACCTGCCGCACCCCGTTGAAGTAGTCGGCCTCGAGGCCGATCGCGTAGACCATCACCTCCTCGGCGCGCGCCCGGGCGAGCACGTCGCCGAGGCTGGCCGAGCTCGACGTGTCGGCTCCGTCGGTGAACACCAACACCACCTTCCGCCCCTCGACCCTCTGGAGCTGCTCCAGGCTCAGGGCCACCGCGTCGTACAGCCGGGTCGGGTTGCCGAAGTCGAGCGAGCGGAGCGAGGCGATCAGCTCGTCGCGGTCGCTGGTGAAGTCGGACGCGAACTCGATCTTGTCGTTGAAGGCCCCGGCGACGGCTTGATCGCCAGGGAGGAGGCGCAGGAAGAACTGCTCGGCGCCGGCCGTCACGAGACCGAGGTTGGGCGTCATGCTCGCGCTCGTGTCGAGCATGACGACGACGGTGATCGGCTCGATCTCGTTGCTGAAGACGGTGATCGGCCTGGGCTTGCCGTCGGCGAACACCTCGAAGTCGTCGCGGGTGAGGCCTGGAACCAGCCGCCGGTCGCGGTCCACAACGGTCGCGTAGACGGGAACGAACCTCGTGTCGCCCCGGAAGGTGGGCGCCTGTCGAGCGGCAAGGCCGAGGGCGGCGTGCGAGAGCAGGCCGACGGCCAGTGCGGAAGCCAGGAGGCGCGGGGAGTCCATATACGAGCCTAGCATGGGAAAGGGGTCGCTATTAGAATCCAAGGCGAGGAGCAGGCATGGCGAACGAAATCCCGGTGATGGTGGCGAGGCTGGAGTGGGACGGCGAGTTGCAGTTCACCGGGTTCGTCGGCAAGCACGAGGTGCCGATCGACGGCTCGCAGCACGCGGCCGCCTCGCCGATGCAGCTGCTCGCGATGTCGATTGCCGGGTGCATGGCCATCGACCTCGTGCACATCCTGGCGCGCGGCCGGCACGACTGCACGTCGCTCGAGGTGGGCTTCCGGGCCGAGCGGGCCGCCGATCACCCGAGGCGCTTCACGCGCGTCACCCTGCACTTCGCCATGAGCGGCGCGATGACGCCCGAGCACGTGGAGCGGGCGCTCCGGCTGTCGCGCGAAAAGTACTGCTCGGTCTGGAACTCGGTGCGCCCCGACACCGAGCTCGAGACCACGTTCGAGATCCTCGCGGCCCCGGCGGCATGAGCGAGGTGGCGCGCGCCGGCGGCGCGGGGCAGGGCACGGCCTCCCGGGGGGCGGCGCGGCTGTCGTACGTGGACTGGGTGCGCGGCCTCGCGATCCTGGTGATGATCCAGGCTCACTCGCTCGACGCCTGGACGCGCGTCGAAGACCGCGCGACAGCCGGCTACGGGTGGTCGGCGCTCATCGCCGGGATGGGCGCACCGATGTTTCTCTTCCTCGCGGGCGTCTCGGTGGCGCTGGCGGCGCCGGGACGCGAGCGGAAGCTTGGCGGCCCGGCCCGCGCCGCCGCGAGCATCAGGCGCCGGGGCTGGGAGATCTTCGGCCTGGCGTTCCTCTTCCGCCTGCAGTCCTACGTGCTGAACGCCGGCACCACGCTCACCGGCTTGCTCAAGGTCGACATCCTGAACATCATGGGGCCGTCGATCGTCGGCGCCGCTGCGCTGTGGCAGGCCGGGCGCCGCTACGGCCCGAGGCTGGCGCTGTTCGCGGCGGCGGCGCTGGCCCTCACGCTGCTCACGCCGCCCGTCCGTGGAGCGGGATTCCTCTCGGTCATCCCCGATCCGATCGAGTGGTACATCCGTCCCGCGCCGGGGCGCAGCGTCTTCACGCTGTTTCCCTGGGCCGGGTTCGTGTTCGCGGGCGGGGTGGTGGGGGTGCTCATCGCCGGCAGGGCGTCGGCGGCTGGTGCCGGGCGCTCCTCGGATCGCTGGCCGTTCCAGGTGGCCCTGTTCGCCGGTTCGCTGCTGCTCGTCGCCGGGGCCTACGGGGCGTCGTTCCTTCCCTCGATCTACTCGAACTCCAGCTTCTGGACCACCTCGCCCACCTTCTTCCTGATGCGCGTCGGGATCGTGTCGGCGCTGCTGCCGCTCGCCTGGTTCTACGAGCGGCGGCCCCGCCTGCTCGCGCGGTGGATTTCGTGGAGCCCGATGGCGCTCTTCGGCCAGTCGTCGCTCTTCGTCTACTGGGTGCACACCGAGCTGGCGTACGGCTCGGCCAGCCTCCCCCTCCACAGGCGTCTGCCGTTCGGGCAGGCGCTCGTGGCCTTCGGGCTGCTGACGCTCTTCATGTTCGTGCTGACGCTGGGAAAGAACGCGCTGGTGCGCGCGTGGCGCGAGCGGCGGGCAACGGTGTGAACTCGTTCACCGCAGAAGCACAGAGGACTGTCACGGACGTTCACCGCAGAAACGCAGAGAGCGCAGAGGATCCCTGATAAGACGCAGAGATCTATTGAACGATCCGGATCCTCTGCATACGTCTCTGCGTCCTCCGTGTCTCTGCGGTGAATGTCGTGGACGAGCCGTGACGTCTGTTACGCACGTTTCACCGCGAAGACGCAGAGGGCGCGGACAATTGCTCGCTACTTCCAGTGCGACAGGATGAACTCCTCGATCTCGGGGAGCCCGCCCTGCATGATCAGGTAACCGTTGTGCGGCTCGCGCTCGGTGATCTCGTGCGACACCGGCGTCCGCATCATGCGCATCACCTCGCCGTGGTCGTCGGTGTGGGCCAGCACCCACGACAGTTTCATCAGCGCCGTCTCCGGCAGCATGTTCTCGAGCGGGACGATCCCCAGCTCCAGCAGGTCGCGGCCCGTGTCGTAGACGTACATCTGGGCGTAGCCCCAGAGCGTCTGCACGGTCATCACCACGTGGACGCCCGCCTCGATCGCCCGCTTCAGGGCGGGGTAGAGCGGCTTGTTCACGTGGCCGAGGCCGGTGCCGGCAATCACGATGCCGCGGTAGCCCTTCTCGACGAGCGCGTCCACCAGGTCGGGCGACATGCCGGGGTAGTAGTACAGGATCGTCGTCCGGTCGTCGTACACCGCGTCGATCTTCACCCGGCGGCTGTTGTCGCGGCGCCTGAAGTCGCGGTGGAGGTAGGTGAAGCTGTCGCGGCTGACCATCGCGAGCGGGATGTCGCCGACCGTGCGGAACGTGCTGCGGTAGGAGCTGTGCATCTTCCGGCAGCGGGTGCCGCGATGCAGCAGGCCGTACCGATCGGAGGTCGGCCCGAACATGCAGATCTGCACCTCGGCGATCTCGCCGTACGCGGCCGACCGCACCGAGTGGATCAGGTTGAGTGCGGCGTCGCTCGACGGGCGGTCGCTCGACCGCTGCGACCCGACCAGCACGATCGGCACGGGCGAGTCCTGCACCATGAAGGAGAGGATGGCGGCCGTGTGCCCCATCGTGTCGGTGCCGTGGCCGATGACGATCCCGTCGGCGCCCCCCTCGATCTCCTCGCCGATCGCCCGCGCCAGCGCGACGTACTGCTCCTTCGCCATGTTCTCCGAGAACACGCCGAAGAGCTTCTTTGTCGTCAGGTTGCAGATGTCGGCCAGCTCGGGGACCGCCCCGTACAGCTCGCCGGGCGTGAACGCGGGGATGACGGCGCCCGTCCTGTAGTCGAGGCGCGAGGCGATCGTGCCGCCGGTCCCGAGCAGCGTCACGCTCGGCAGGTCGGGCCGCCGGGGGAACTCCTTCTCGGGAATCTTGTAGACGGCCTCCTTGTAGCCCACCTCGCTCACGCGCGCGATCCGGTCCACGTGCAGGCCCACGTTGTAGCCGTTCTTCAGCTTGAGCACGACGTGGAGGTCGTCGAGCGTCTCGCTGCGCGGGAGGATGACCCCCTCGAAGCGGCTGCCCGCGTCGTTCTCCACCTGCACGTCGCTCCACACGCGGACGCCCCACGCCTCGAGCGCCGCCCGGGCCCGTCCCTTGTATCCCTTGAGTGCGTCGGCTGCGGTGCTCATCGCCCTGCCATCTCCGTTCGAATCGCGCCGGCCACGCGCTCGGCGGGCACGCGCCCCCGCAGGTCGCCCATGGCGATCCCCATCGCGAGGCGCGCGAGCAGGCCCGTATCGTGCCGGTGCGCCCTCGCCCGCGCGGCCGCGAGGGCCGCCACTGGAATCTCTTCCCACCCGTCCGGCGCGCATCCGAGGCGCTTCTCCGCGAGCAGCGCCGCCACCGGCACGCCGGGGCGCTCGGCCATCGCGCGAACCACGACGTCCCACGCCTGCCAGATCACCGCGCTTCGCGCGGCCTCGCGGAAGAACTCGCACCAGCGCTCGTCGGGGATGGCGTCGACGGCCACGCCCTCACGCCTGAGCCCCTTCAGTCGCTCGCCGAACAACTCGGCCGCCCGCCGGAGCGGCGCGCCGCAGCCGTCCACCACCATGTCCACCAGCCGGGCCGCCCCGCGCCGGATCAGGAAGTAGGCCGTCTGCCGCGGCACCCCGGCGGCCGTGTAGCGCGCCTCGCGCTCCCAGGGCCGCGGGGCGAGCGCCGCGCGCAGCCGCTCGACGCGCTCGCGGGTGACCCGGCTCGGCGGGCTGTCGGTGTCGGGGTACATCCGGTCGGGGCCCGGGAGGATGCGCTCGAAGTCGGTGCTGCCGTCGGGGAACGGCTGGCGCGTCTCGTTCGGCACGCCGTCGAGCGCGTCGACGTAGCGCAGCCGGATCTCCGCGGCCGCGGTCAGCGTGTCCTCACCCGGTCCCCACACGACGGCAATCGCGTCCTCCGGGTTGCAGTGCAGGTGCGCCCGCACGCGCCGCAGCTCCTGCAGCGAGCCGTGGTAGTCGGGCCACTTCTCGCCGTGGAGCAGGATCGGGCGCTGGTCGAGCCCCGCAATGACCCGCACGCGCCCGGCCAGCTCGTGGGCGAAGGTCAGGTCGGGCTGCGTCGGCCAGCCCAGCGTGCCGGTGAGGCCCTTCAGCCGGACGGCCCGCACCGTGAACGGCCCGTTGCCGAGCTCGAACCCGGCGCGCCGCTTCTCCTCGGCCACGAACCGCTCCCAGCCCTCGCGCCGCAGGAACGACTGCTCGGACGAGGCGAAGAGCCGGGTGACGTCCGCGCTCTCGCACCCGATGTCGGCTGGCGCGCTGAAGCCGCGCCGGATCAGCTCCTCCCGCAGGCGCAGCAGGTTCACCTGCCGCACCGCCTCGCCGTGCACGAGCCCCGGCGCCCAGCCCGCCTTCGGCACCCCCTTGATCTCGACCCGGCGGCCGCCGCGCACCGACACGTTCACGTCCTGCCGGCTGGCGCCGATCCCCACCCGCACGTGCCCGGTACTGCGGCACACCCGGCCGATCAGCAGGATCGCCTCGGCGACCTCGTCGGGCGTTCGCAGGTCGGGACCGGTGACGGTTTCGATGAGCGGCATCCCGAGGCGGTCGGTGCGCCAGACGATGAGATGCCCCTTGTCGGACACCTCGCGGCACGAGTCCTCCTCGACGCTCACCTGCAGGATGGACAGCTCACGGCCGCGAAACGGCAGCCGCCCGTTGACGCCGACGATGGCCGTGCGCTGGAAGCCGGTGGGAATCGAGCCGTCCAGGTACTGCTTGCGGGCGATGTGCACCTCGTCCACGATGTCGCAGCCCAGCATCAGGCACTGCTCGATGGCGACGTCCACCGCCTCCTGGTTCACCAGGAAGGGAGGCGTGTCGTCCATCTCGTACGTGCAGACGTTCTCCTCGTGGAGCAGGTAGATGATGTTCTTGCGGGTCTTGAACTCCATCAGTGCCGTGCCGTCGTACTCCCCCAGCTCCGAAAGCGTGGGGCGCATGTGGCGCAGTACCTCGCCGTCGTGATCGCGCGTGTAGCGCCGCGCCGGGCAGTGGCAGAACATCTTCCGCTCGGTCAGGAGCTGCTGGTGCACCTCGAGGCCGGCAATCAAGCCCACGTCCGCGTAATCGATCGACTCCACCACACGCCCCCCGGCCCGCCTCCGGGCCTCGAACAAAACCGCAAGAGTGTAGCACCCGCCTTCGCTAGACGCTCGCTTCGCTCGCAGCTCCGGCGGGCAGGCTCCGCCTTCGCTAGACGCTCGC
>DAOPQX010000015.1:15486-22373 GCA_035348395.1 Vicinamibacterales bacterium
CGCAGCTCCGGCGGGCAGGCGCGGCTACGGCGGGGCAGGTTCCTTGAACCTTGAGTCCTGAGCCCCGAGCCTTCCTGGGGCTACCATGATCCCATGGCCTCCTCCGACCCCGAGGGCCCGCTGCGGGCCGACGTCAGCCTGCTCGGGACGCTGCTCGGCGACGTCGTCCGCGACCGCGAGGGCGTGGAGGTCTTCGAGACGGTCGAGCAGGTGCGGCGCCTGGCGAAGGCGGCCCGCGCCGGCGACGAGCAGGCGTTCGAGACGCTGCGCGCCCGGGTGCTCGGCACGCTCCCGCTCGACGAGGCGCTGCCGGTGGCCAGGGCCTTCGCCCACTTCCTGGGGCTTGCCAACATCGCCGAGCAGCACCACCGCATCCGCCGGCGCCGCCAGTACCTCGCCGATCCCGCCACGGCGGCGCAGCCCGGCTCGTTCGAGGAGGCGCTGCCGCGCCTGCTCGCCGCCGGCGTCACGCCAGCCGACGCCCAGGCGGCCCTCGAACGCCTGTCGATCGGGCTGGTGCTGACGGCGCACCCGACCGAGGTGTCCCGGCGGACGATCCTCCTGAAACAGAACCGGCTGGCCGCGCTGCTCGCCGAGCGCGACCGCCCCGACCTCACGGCCTGGGAGCGTGACGAGAACCTCGACTCGCTCCGGCGGGTGATCCAGGAGTTGTGGGAGACCGACGAGGTGCGGCGCGGCCGGCTGTCGCCCCTCGATGAGGTCCGGTGGGGCCTGGCGATCTTCGAGCAGACGCTGTGGGACGCGATGCCGCGCTTCCTGCGCTCGCTCGATCGGGCCGCCGGGCGACACCTGGGCGCCGCGCTCCCGGTCACAGCCGCGCCGATCCGGTTCGGATCGTGGATGGGCGGCGACCGCGACGGCAACCCGAACGTCACTCCCGAGGTGACGTGGCAAACCTGCCTGATGGCACGCTGGGTGGCCGCCGGGTTGTACCTGCGCGAGGTGGACGCCCTCCGTTCAGAGCTGTCGATGACGGCCGCCAGCGACGAGCTGCGTGCGCAGGCCCGTGGCGAGCGCGAGCCGTACCGCGTGGTGTTGCGCCAGCTGGCGGCGCGGTTGCGGGCCACGCAGGCATGGGCCGCAGCACTGCTCGAGTACGCGACGCCCGGGCCGCCGGCCGGGCCGGCGCTGGCGCCGGGCGCCGCCGCCATGGGTGTCCCCGCGGACGATCCGCTCCTCGAGGACGAGGAGCTCACGGGCGTGTTCCGCCTCTGTTACCGCTCGCTTGTCGAGACCGGCAACGGGCCGATCGCGCGCGGCCGCCTGCTCGACGCGTGCCGGCGCGCCGAGGTCTTCGGCCTCACCCTTGCGCGGCTCGACGTCCGGCAGGACGCGGCACGCCACGACGAAGCGATGGAGGCCATTGCCGGGGGCCAGGGAGCCTGGCGCACCTGGGACGAGCGGCGGCGCCTCGACTTCCTGCGGCCGCACCTCGCCGGCCCTTCGCGGCTGCGCCTCGACGTGGAGGCGCCCCGCGAGGTGCGCGAGGTGATCGAGACGTTCCGGGTGATGGCTCGCATTCCGCGCAGCTCGCTGGGCGCGTACGTGGTCACCATGGCAAGCCGGCCGTCCGACGTGCTGGCCGTCCTCGCGCTGCAGCAGGCGGCAGGCGTCGAGCCGCCGCTTCGCGTGGTGCCGCTGCTCGAGACGGGACGCGACCTCCAGGCGGCCGGTGAGGTGATCGGCGGACTTCTCGCGGTGCCGGAGTACCGCGCCGCCATCGGCGGCCGGCAGGAGGTAATGGTCGGCTACTCCGACTCGAGCAAGGACGTCGGGCGCTTCAGCGCCGGGTGGAGGCTCTACCGGGCGCAGGAGGAGATCGTCGAGGCATGCCGCCTGGCCGGCGTCCGCCTGACGATCTTCCACGGGCGCGGCGGCAGCGTGGGGCGTGGCGGCGGCCCCACGCACCTGGCGATCCGTGCCCTTCCCCCCGGCGCAGTGGACGCGTCGCTGCGCGTCACCGAGCAGGGGGAGATGATCCAGGCACACTGGGGCCTCCCCGAGCTGGCCGTCCGGACCATGGAGGTCTACACCACGGCGACGCTCGAGGCGACGCTTCGTCCCGGCCGCGGCCCGACTCGCGAGTGGCGAGAGCGCACCGATGCGCTGGCGAAGGTGGCGCGCAACGCCTACCAGGCGATCGTCCACCAGCATCCCGCCTTCGTGGAGTACTTCCGCGCGGCAACCCCCGAGGTGGAGATCGGCCGCCTGAACATCGGCAGCCGCCCCGCCCGGCGTTCTGCGGGAAAGGGTGTCGGGTCGCTGCGCGCCATACCCTGGCAGTTCGCCTGGACGCAGACGCGGCTGATGCTGGCCTCGTGGCTCGGGCTCGAGGAAGCGCTGGGCGGCGCCGCCGGGCCCGGCGACGGCAAGGGCGACGGGCTTCGCGAGATGTACCGGGAGTGGCCGTACTTCCGCGTGCTGCTCGACCTGATGGAGATGGTATTGGCGAAGGCCGATCCGGCCATTGCCGCCGAGTACGACCGCCATCTCGTGCCGCCGCACCTGCAGCCGCTCGGCGAGGAGCTGCGGCGGCGCCTCGCGCTCGCGATCGACCGCGTGCTCGCCGCGACGGGGCACGCCACGCTGCTCGAGGAGAACCACGTCCTCCGCCGCTCGATTGCCGTCCGCAACCCTTACGTGGACCCGATCAATCTCCTGCAGGTCGAGCTGCTCTCGCGCCTGCGATCCGAGTCCTCGCCGGACGAGCGCCTCTGGACCGCGTTCGCGGTCACGGTCAACGGGATCGCCGCAGGCATGCGGAACACGGGATGAACAGACAGCGTCGGGGCGAGCCTCGTGGGGATCAGAGATCAGATCGTGCAGGAGGTGCCGGAGGTGCTGGAGGTGCAGAGGGTGCAGGTGCAGGAGGTGCTGGAGGTGCAGAGGGTGCAGGTGCCGGAGGTGCTGGAGGTGCCGAGGGTGCAGGTGCAGGAGGTGCAGCGCCGATGGTGCTCGAAGTGCCGGTGCTGAGAGTGCGGCGCCTGCACTCCCAGCACCAGCACCGGCGGCACCTTCTGCACCTCCTGCACTTTCGGCACGACGGGATCAGGGGATTCACCGCAGCGGCGCAACCGTTGAAGGGGTCGGGAGTAATTAGAAGTCGTGCCGAGTTTCCGACTTCTGATTACTTCCGCCCCTACCGGGCTCCCGGCACGACTTCTAATTACTCCCGACCCCTACTGACGAAGTCGTTCCAGTGCAGGATCGCGTTGAAGAGCATGTTGAACTCGCCGAGGTTCTGCCAGCGGTAGCACGGGTTGGTGGCGAACAGCAGCACGCGCCCGTCGCCGAGCGGCACGTCGATGGCGGCCGGCCGCTCCTTGATCTCGCCCGCACCCTTCATCAGGCCGCTGAGAACCGACGCGTCGCCTCCGGGGAACTGCATCAAGACCTGCCCCTTGTCGGTGTCGGGAACGCGAAGCAGCGGGCCCCCGGCCCACCGTACCGGCAGCACCTTCTTGTCGTAGCCGTAGAAGATCGGGTGGTCGGGGCGAAGCAGCTCCACCTGGACAACGGGGCCTGGCGCGTAGAACTGCGGGCCGGGCCGCGACGCGTCCACGCGCCGGGCCAGGCCGAACTCGGGCGGAAAGTAGCTGGCCGCCCCCATCGTCACCAGCAGCCCTCCCTTCTCGACGAAGGTGCGCAGCTCCATCACGCCCTCGAGCCCCATGCCGCCCGTGATGTCGTCCGACTCGCCGTACATGCCGAGGTTCCTGAACCGATCCGTCTTCCGGTACGCGAGGGGGCGGGACTTGGGCTCGAGATCGAAGACCAGCCGCTTCGCGCTGCCCGACTGGCTTGGGACGATGATGAGATCGAAGGCCGACCGCAGGTCGCCCTGCCGGACGCGCTCCTTGAAGATCAGCTCGTAGGGAACCTCGAACCGATCGAGCGAGTAGCGAACCCACCCCACCTCCTGGGTGCCTCCCCAAGTGCTGAACACCGCCACGCGCGGGAGGTCCACCGCGTGGGTGGGGACGTCGGGCCGCCCGCCGAGCGACACTGCCACGAGGCCGAGGCGCTCGATGGCTTCCACCGCCTTCCGCCGCTCCGCGGCGCCGCGCACCTCGATCAGCAGCGAGCCTGCCGGGAGCCGCGTGTCGCCGGCCGCGAACGCCTTGGACGCGGCGTGCACGTCCATCGAGCGCAGTTCGAACCGGAGCGAGACGAGGTTTGCAGAGCCGTTGGCCGCCGCCGCGATCCAGCCGGCGCCCTCGCCCTTGCCATCGACCCGCCCTTTCGCTGTGAAGCGGTCCACCGGGTCGGTGGGGACGGCGAGGATCGCCTTGTCGGCAACCGGCTTCACCTCGGTGTGCGTCAGCAGCCCCATCGTCCAGCCGCTGTCGTCGTAGGTCCGGAGGTTCGGGTCGGGGAAGTCCTGCTTCTCGAGCAGGATCTTCGCGAGCCGCCCGTACGGCTGGTCGAGACGAACGACGAGCGAGCCCGCCGGGAAGGCGAGGTCGCCGATCTTGACCTCGCCGCGGGTGCGTCCCAGCTCGATGCCCTGCGCGATGAGGACGTCGGCGACGAAGGCGACGCGCGTCATGTCGGCCTGGCCTGCCGGAATCACGAACGCGTAGGGCGCGTTCTTCGTGCCGGCCTCGACGGCGTTCCAGCTCTTCCGGTAGAAGTTCTCGAGCACGATTTTCGGGAACCGCGACGTGAGCTGCAGCGCGCTGAGCACCGCCGTCTGGCCGTAGTTCACGTTGTTGCGGAGCGACCACTCGACTTCCTTGTACGGCGGGAGCGGGCGGTACCACTCGCGGCTGGTCTGCCCGCCGCCCCGGTCGCCGCGATCGATCTTGCGCAGCATCGTGTTCGCGCCGCCGTTGCCGAACACTTCGTACATGCGCAGCATGCCGTTGTGGTTCGAGGCCATGAAGCCGAAGTAGCCGGGCGACCACATGTCGACGAAGGCGTGCGTCCAGACGCCGGGCATGCCGTACTTGATCGCCTGCGCCATCTCGAAGTTGGCGTACCAGGGCAGCTCCGCGTAGAGGATCGGATCGAGCGTCGGGTTCTGTGGCGCCTGCCCGCTGAAGGTGAAAAGGAACGGCACCGATTCGTGGATGTCGTGCAGCACGGGAGGGTGCCACTCCAGGTACCACTTCAGGACCGCGCGCGTGATCGCCTGCGAATAGTTGATGTCGCGGTTGTTGTCGTGGCGGACGTACTTGCCCCAGTACGGCGGCCCCCCGTAGCTGTCGTCCTCGCCCGTTTCGTCCACCTTGTACGCGTAGTACCAGTCGACGTAGCGGTCGCGCCCGTCCGGGTCGGCCACCGGCGTGAAGGTCACGATCACGTTGTCGCGAATCTCGCGATACAGCGGCGACTCGTCGGCAGCCAGCCGGTACGCGAGCTCCATCAGCATCTCGGGCGGTCCCGTCTCGCCCGAGTGGAGGCCGGCCATGACGTGGTAGATTGGCTTGGCCTCCTCGATTACCTGGCGCGCTTGCGCCTCGCTCAGTTGCCGCGGGTCGGCGAGCCGTGCGAGGCGCTCGCGGTAGCTTTCGAGCCCGGCCATCGTGTCGGCCGAGGCAATCGCGACCACGACCAGCGGCCGCCCCTCGTCGGAGGTTCCGATCTCCATGACCCTCACGCGCGGCGACGCGGCAGCCAGCGCGCGGTAGTACTTCAGGATGTCCTCGTAGTACGTCAGCTTCTTCGGCTCGCCGACGTGATGCCCGATCACGTCCCTGGGAGAAGGAATGCCGGCGGCAACGGGCAGGTAATCCACCAGGGGGCTGATGAACTCGGGCCTCGTCGTCCACTCGCGGACGAGGCGTGCGAACTCGCCGTCTGCCGCCTGCGGGGCCTGCGCGGCAGGCAGGACGAGTCCGGCCGAAGAGAGGGCGAGCACCACCAGCAGGGCGAGCCCGAAGCGCCGGGACCGAACGGACATGCAAGGCTCCTGATTTAACGGTTGAGTTGCGAGCGGCCGGCGGGTATTCTAGCAGTCCTCCGGACCCGCTCGGGGTTAGGGCCTCCCAGCCATGCGCCTCGCCACGCTTGCCGCCGTGCTGGTGTCGGGGTTCCTGTCGTCAGGCTGCCTGGTCATTGGCCTGCACCCGTTCTACGACGACGGCAGCATCGAGTTCGACGAGGCGCTGATCGGCGAGTGGGAGAGCGGCGAGGAATCGCTGCGGATTGCGCGCAGCCCGTGGAAGTCGTATCGCATCGACTACACCTCCGGGGCAGAGACAGCGTCCTACGACGGACACCTCACGCGGCTCGGCAGCTTCAAGCTGCTCGACCTGGTGCCGGTCACGGAAGGCGCCATCCGGGTGCACCTCCCCGTGCGCGTGAAGCCGCTGGGTGACACCCTGTCGCTGGCCCCGCTCGACTTCTGGTGGTTCAGGCGGGAAGCGGAGCATGGCCAGCCGCAGGCCCTGCGGCCGGCGATCGATGACGAAGGCGACGTCCTGCTGACCGCGGCGACCGCTGCGGTTCGCGACTGGCTCGCGGCTCACGCCGAGCATTTCGACGACGACCCGGTGCGCTTCACGCGCAAACCGGCCCGATAAGGTTTCCTGAAACGGCACGCCTCGTGCATCATGCGGCTTGGCGCGGCACGACGCCTGCCCAAAGCGCCGGAAAACCGGGCGGCGCAAGGGTTGCAGCCCTTCGAATGGCTCTGTTACAATCGCGTGTCCTGCGCTTTTTCTTCTATCCCGCCAGAGAGGCTCCCGGGGGCTTTCATGCAGCAGCGCCGGCTTCGGCTCGGTGACATCCTAGACGACTACTGCCCGCGCGAGCGCCGTATCACCAACCACGCGGTCGTCGCGAAGATCGACGACGAGGTCAGGCAGACGCGGTGTCTCACGTGCGACACGGAACACGAATACCGGCAGGGGAAGGCCCCG
>DAOPQX010000016.1:0-22201 GCA_035348395.1 Vicinamibacterales bacterium
GAACCAGGCGGGCGGAGCAGGGCAGGGATTCACGTGGTTTCGGGCGAACGGTGAGTACCAGCCCTCGGCCGGCGTGCGTGCCACCTTCGCGTACAACCTTTCGCGCACCCTCTCGGCGGAGGCCGGCTTCACCTACTCTGCCTCGCGCATCCGGTACATCGTGTCCGACGACCCGGAACTCTCCTCGGGGTTCACGTCTCCCGGGCAGCGCCTCTCGGAGTACTTCGTGGACGGCGCGGTCGTGGTGCGCCTGAAACGGCTGGCCTTCGCGCACGGCCGGGGGCGGCCGTTCGCGCTGGCGGGCGGCGGCTACCTGCGGCAGCTGCACGCCGGCCGCGCGCTGGTTGAAACCGGGCAGGTGTACTACGCCGGGGGCGGGGTGAAATACCTGCTCTCGCCGCGGGGACGCGGGCTCGTGCGTGCGTTCGGCCTGAGGCTCGACGCAAGGGCCTGCGTGCGCTCGGGGGGCTTCGGGTTCAGCGATGGCGCCACGATCTCGCCCGCCGCATCCGCCGGAATCGTGGCGGCCTTCTGAGAGCGCCGCCCCCTCAACGAGCTACCGCAAGCGAACCGAGTCGTTCACCCGCGCGAGGGCCTGGCGGTAGGTGCCAAGCTCTGAGACGGGCGCGACGCCGACGCTGTAAAAGAGGTCGTTGCCGTCGAGCAGCGCGGCCGTCAGTACGACCGCCTCCTCGCGGCCGGTTGCGCTCGAGGCGTTGCGAAGCGTCACGCGGAGGCCCTGCCGTCCCCCGAACTCGACGCGCTGCGCGCGGCCAGCCACCTTGAGGCCCGGATTGCTCTGTGCGAAGGCCGATACCAGGGCCTGGGTGGCTTCTTCGAGATCGGCGCTGTCGTTGGCGGCGACGCCGAACTCGATCCCGTGCGTGAACACCTGCCGGCGGCCCGACGAGGCCGACGCTCCCTCGGGGGCGAAGCGCACCGCGTTGCCCGCGGGAACGGGCTGCCAGTTCTCGGGGACGCTGACGCTGAACAGCTTGCCGACCTCGTGCGTGCGGAAGTCGCGCGAGGGCGGCTCGACGCTGGCCGAGAGGGTGCCTGTGGTACCCACCTCGCCTCCGCCCCCTCCCGAGCCGCCACGCCGGGCGATTTCCTCGGTCGAGAGGGCACGCGGCATCCGCTCGAGGCGCGCCTGCACGGCTGCGAGGTTGGGGCTTTCCCGGTCCTGGTCCCGCACCTGCAGCATCCGGGCTTCCTTCTCGATCGCCTCCTGGCGATTGCCTGGATTGGGGTGGCTGCTCAACCACTCGGGCCCGCGCGATCCACCCTGCCTCCGGATGGTCTCGAACATGGTGGCCATCTGCATCGGGTCGTAGCCCGCGCGGGCCATGATCTGCGCGCCGAGCAGGTCGGCCTGCCGCTCGTACTCGCGGCTGAAGCGGAGGAACGCCGCTCCGAGTCCGAACTGGCTTCCCTGCGCGATCACGGCGCCGGCGGTGCCGCCGACGATCGCGCCGATCACCTGGCCGGCCAGCTGCCCGAGCTGGTACTTCGTGGCCTGGCTCGCCTGCGCCGTCCCGTGGCGAAGGACGACGTGACTCAACTCGTGCGCCATGACGCCGGCGACCTCGCCCTCGGTGCGCGCCGCCGTGATCATGCCGCGGTTGATGAACATCGGCCCCCCGGGGAGAGCGAAGGCGTTGATGTCGCGCGCGTTGACGACCGTGAAGCTGTACTCGAACTCGGGGTGGCGGAAGGCCGGCGGGACGGCCGCGGCCAGGCGGCGCCCGACGTCGTCGACGAAGGCATCGACCTGCTGATCGCGAAGGATTGGCAGTTCCTGCTCGACCTGCTGCGCCGCCTCGCGGCCAAGCTTCACGTCTTCGGCAGGCGTGAACTTGTTGTCGGGCGGGGTGATCGGCGTCTGTGCTGCCGACGCGACGCCAAGCAGCAGGACGAGGGCCGAGACATGCAGGTGCGCGCGCCATCCGAGGGGGCTCGAGTGCTTCATGCCCCCGGTAGTGCAAGGTTCGTGACAGCGGTCAGGAGTAGCGCAGGCCTTAGCCCTGCCGAACGGCCGTCAACCTATCCAGCAGGGCTGAAGCCCTCCTCGACGGGCGATGACAGGGGGCGGCCGAGCGCGCCGAGGATGGACCGGAGCGCACGGGTGAGGCGCGAGAAACCCTCGAGTGTGAGGGCCTGGAACCCGTCGCTAAGGGCCGCGGCGTTGTCGTGGTGCACCTCGACCATGACGCCGTCGAGGCCGGCGGCCGCGGCGGCCAGGCACATCGGTGTCACCAACTCGGGTCGCCCGGTGGCGTGCGAGGGGTCCACCAGCACGGGGAAGGGCGAGTGCTGGCGCGCCCAGACGGCGCCGGCCAGGTCGAGCGTGTTCCGCATCTCCGGCTCGAAGGTACGGATGCCGCGCTCGCAGAGGACAATCGACTCGTTTCCGCCAGCCGCCACGTACTCGGCCGCGAGCAGCCATTCGCGCAGCTCGGCCGCGAAGCCCCGCTTGAGGAGCACCGGGATGCGCGTCCGCCCCAGCTCCTTCAGCAGGTAGTAGTTGTGCATGTTGCGCGAGCCGACCTGCAGCGCGTCGGCGTGCGGCGCGAGCACGTCCACCTGCTCGATCGCGGCGACTTCCACCACGAACGGCAAGCCGGTGGCCCGGCGCACCTCGTCGGCGTAGGCGAGCGCCTCCGGCCCCAGGCCCTGGAAGCTGTGCGGGTCGGTCCTCATCTTGAAGACGCCGCCCCGCAGCACCGCGGCGCCCTCGTCTCGCACGTGGCGCCCGACCGTCATGAACTGGCCGCGCGACTCGATCGCGCAGGGCCCGGCCACGACGGTGAAGGCGTCACCGCCGATCACCGCGCCGCCCACACGGACGGGGCGTGTCACCACGGGCACCCGCCGGCGTTCTTCAATGGCATCCAACCCATCATGGTAACGGCTTTGGCCGCGCCCTGTCGATATAATCACCACCGGGATGATGCCCGAAGCCGACGCCGCCACCGCCATCGCGTTCGTGCAGATCGATGCGCAGACGTTCGCCTTCGTGGAGGCGCCGCTCGTTCCCGCGGCGAGGCCCGTCCCCGGCCGCGCCGCGTTTCTCGCGCCCCGCTTCTCGCTCGAAGGCGGGCCCTGGTGGCTCACCGCTCGCGGCGACGAGATCAGGCGCGTGAGCGTGGGGGAGTGGGAACGGCTCTTCCCGGCAACCCCGGCGCTGCACACATCGCCACGGTGGCTCGCGGCCGAGCAGCGGCGTTTTCGCGAGGGTTTTGAAACGCTCCAGGCGCGGCTTGCCGACGGCCGTCTTCGCAAGGGGGTACCGATCACGAGGACGCGCGCCTGCCTGGATGCCGGCCAGGCGGAGGCGCTGTTCCGCCGCCTTGCCGCACGTGTGCCGGCCCTGCCCAAAGGGCTGGTCGCCTACGGCCTCTTCCTGCCCGGTGACCGATCGGCAGGCCCCGAGTTCCTGATCGGCGCGACGCCGGAGATCCTCTTCGACATCGAGGAGGAAGGCAGACGCGTCCGGACGTGGGCGGTGGCAGGGACGCGGCGGGCGGAGCCGGGTGCCGGGCGGGCGCTGGCCGAGAGCGCCAAGGAGCGGGCAGAGCATTGGGAAGTGGTGGACGACCTGCTGGCGCAGGCGCGGCGGGTCGGCAGCCCGGTCGCGGGGGCGACCATCGTGCGACGGTTCGGCAGCCTGCTGCACCTGGTGACCGAGATCGACGTGAGGCCGGCGAACCTTGCCGACTTCGAAGACCTGGTGCGCGCGCTGCACCCGACCCCCGCGCTGGGCGTGTCGCCGCGGGGAAGCGAGGGGGACTCCTGGCTGCGAGGGATCGACCCCGGGGGCGAGCGCCGCCGGTTCGGCGCGCCCTTCGGGATCCGCTGGCCCTCCGGCGACGGGCGCGCGGCCGTCGCGATTCGCGGCTTGCAGTACTTCCAGGGGCACCTCGTGATCTGGGCGGGGTGCGGCGTGGTGGCCTCGAGCGACTATGCCGCCGAGTGGGCCGAGGCGCTCGACAAGCTGGAGTCGGTGAGGACGCTGTGGGGAATCTGAACCAGCCGCTGGCGCTCGAGGTGATCGAGACGCTGCAACGCGCCGGGGCGCGGACGGTCTGCTTGTGTCCGGGCGGCCGCAACGCCCCCTTGGTCGAGGCGCTGGAGCCGGCGCGGCACACGGCGTTCGAAGTCCTCGACTTCTTCGACGAGCGCGGCGCCGCGTTCTTCGCCCTCGGGCGGGCGAGGCGCGACGGGCAGCCCGTCGCGGTGGTCACCACCTCGGGCACGGCAGCCGCCGAGCTGCTGCCCGCGATGGTCGAAGCGTACTACCAGGGTGCACCGCTGGTTGCCGTCACCGCCGACCGCCCGTGGTCGTTCCGCGGGACGGGCGCGCCTCAGACAATCGAGCAGCCCAACCTGTTCGGGGTCTACGCTCGCCAGGCGATCGACCTCGATCGCGCGGGGACGCGCTGGCGCATCGACCCCTGCTGCTGGCCGGTACACGTCAACGTGAGCTTCGAGGAGCCGCTCCTCGACGGATGGGACGCGGAGGCCTCGGCTGCACGCGAATCCTCGCCTCCTCCTGCCGCCGCGGGGGCCACGTCCGACGCCGGGGCGGCCGTCGCCGCCGCGGCCTCGATTCGAAGGCCTCTCGTGATCCTCGGCGGGCTCTGGAGTGACGGCGACCGCGAGGCCGCCCAGTCGTTCTGCGTGCGGATGCGCGCGCCCATCATCGCCGAACCCAGCTCTCACTTGCGCAGCCGCCTCGGCGGCCTCCTCCTCAGGGGGCGTGAAAGGTCGGCGGCCCTGGGTCTCGAGCGAGGCTGGTTCGACGGTGTCGTCCGGATCGGTGACGTGCCCTCGTTCCGACTCTGGCGAGACCTGGAGCGTCGAAAGGACCTTCCCGTGGTGTCGATCTCGCGCCAGCCGTGGCGCGGCCTGACGCACGGTGTGCACGTGCAGGTCGCGCGGGGCGCACCGCTTCCGCTCGAGGCGCTCGCCGAGGGCGCTGCCGCCGGGGTGAGCGAGCATCCCGAGCTCGGCTCTGCGGACGGCCGGATCGCGCTGGCCATCGAGAAGCTCCTGAAGCGCTTCCCGCAGTCGGAACCGGCGATCGTCCGCCGGCTCTCGGAGACCATCCCGGCCGGGTCGTTCGTGTATCTCGGGAACAGCCTGCCGATCCGCGAGTGGAACCAGTTCGCCTCGGACCAGGAGTTCCGCTACGGTGAGAACCGGGGCGCCAACGGGATCGACGGCCAGCTCTCCACCTTCCTGGGCTGGGCCGGTCCCGGGCATGAGAACTGGGCCGTCGTCGGCGACCTGACCACCCTCTACGATCTCGGGGCGCCCTGGGCGCTGCGGCACGTCGAGGCCCCGCTGCGAATCGTGGTCGTCAACAACGGAGGGGGGCGAATCTTCCGCCGCCTGTTCCGCAACCCGCGCTTCCAGCACGAGCACACGCTCGCGTTCGATCAGTGGGCGAGGATGTGGGACGCGGCCTACGCCAGCGACGCCGGCCTCGTGCCCGAGCGCGACCCGGTGATCGTGGAGTTGAGGCCCGACCCGGCGGAGACCGATCGGTTCTGGGAGGGGTACAAGGAAGCGGGACAGGCGACAATGTGACAGGCGCCGCACGAGCGGCCTTGGGAGGGTTGGTCGTGGTTCGGGTGATCGCGTTGCATGGGTTCCTTGGACGGCCGTCCGACTGGGACGTGCTGCGCTCGGCCATGCCGTGGGCAGAGTTCGAGGCGGTGGATCTCTGGCCGCTGGTTGGCGGGGTCCTGGCGGGTCCTCCCTGGGCGGAGGTGGACGCGGTGCTCGAGCGCGAGATTCGCGAACGCGCACGGCGCGAGCCGCTGGCCCCCACCATCGTGCTCGGGTACTCGTTCGGCGCCCGCCTCGCGCTCGCGGTCGAGGCCCTCGCGCTCGGCACCCTGCCGGTGGCTGGCGTCTGCCTCGTGTCGTGCCACCCGGGCCTGGGCGAGGAAGACCTCGATACGCGGGCGGTCCGCCGCGTCAACGACGAGGCGTGGGCGCTGCGGTTCGAGACCGATACCGAGGAGGAGATCCGGCAGGCGTGGGACGGCCAGCCCGTGCTCGCGTCGAGTGCAGCTGCTCCCGGGCGCGCGCCCTGGACGCTGCCCGCGTCGCGGAGGGCTCTCGCGGTCGCGATGCGGCGCTTCTCGCTGGCCGGGCAGCCCGACTTCTCGGAGCGCCTGCGGCGCTGGCGGACGCCGCTGCTGTGGGTGACGGGCGACGACGACTGGAAGTTCGGAGACCTGGCGGCCTGGCTGCACGAGACCGGCGCGCGCGCTGAATTCGCTTCCTGTCCGCACGCCGGGCACCGCGTGCCCTGGGACAACCCCGTGGAGTTCGCCGCCCTCGTCCGGCGCTGGCTGGCCGGCGTTCCGGGCATCGCCGCGTGAGGAGACACCCATGTGGAAGGCCGTCAAGCAGTACGAGGACATCCTGTTCGAGCGCACCGGAGACGGGATCGCGAAGATCACCATCAACCGGCCCGAGCGCCGCAACGCCTTCCGGCCGAGAACCGTCACCGAGCTGATTGACGCGTTCACGATCTGCCGCGAGGACGCCGGGATCGGTGTCGTGATTCTGACAGGCGCGGGGGACAAGGCGTTCTGTTCGGGGGGCGACCAGAAGATCCGCGGCGACCAGGGCTACGTCGACGAGCGGGGCGTTCCCCGCCTGAACGTGCTCGACCTGCAGAAGCAGATCCGCGCGCTGCCCAAGCCGGTGGTCGCGATGGTGGCCGGCTACGCGATTGGCGGCGGCCACGTGCTGCACCTGGTGTGCGACCTGACGATCGCGGCCGACAACGCCGTCTTCGGCCAGACGGGTCCCAAGGTCGGGTCGTTCGACGGCGGTCTCGGCTCGAGCTACCTGGCACGCGTGGTGGGGCAGAAGAAGGCGCGCGAGATCTGGTTCCTCTGCCGCCAGTACGACGCGCAGCAGGCGCTGGAGATGGGGCTGGTGAACGCCGTCGTGCCGCTCGCCGAGCTGGAGAAGGTCACGCTCGAGTGGGCCCGCGAGATGCTGCAGCACTCGCCGCTGGCGCTGCGCTGCTTGAAGGCGGCGATGAACGCGGACTGCGACGGCCAGATCGGCCTGCTCGACCTCGCGGGCAACGCCACGCTCCTCTACTACATGTCCGAGGAGGCGCAGGAAGGCAAGAAGGCCTACCTCGAGAAGCGCAAGCCGAACTTCGGCAAGTTCCCGCGCCTGCCGTGACGCCGCCGCCCGCTCCGTCCACGTCGCCCTGGCTGCTGGCCGCGCGCCCGAAGACGCTGACCGCCACCCTCGCCCCGATCGTCGTCGGCACGGGGCTGGCGGTCGGGATGTCGGAGCGTCCGGCGCGGCTCGCGCTGTCGCTCGTTGCGCTGCTGTCGGCGCTGTGCATCCAGATCGGGACGAACCTGGTCAACGACGCGGCCGACTTCGTGAAGGGCGCCGACACGGCCGAGCGCCTCGGGCCGATCCGCGTGACGCAGACGGGCCTGCTGCCCGCCCGCACCGTCATGCGCGCCGCGGCGGTGTTCTTCCTCGCCGCCACGCTGCTCGGGATCCCGCTCGTGCTCGCCGGCGGGGTCCCGATCCTGATCATCGGCCTCCTGTCGCTGGCGGGGGGCTACGCCTACACGACCGGCCCTCTCCCGATCGCGTACCGCGGCCTGGGTGAGGTGTTCGTGCTCCTCTTCTTCGGCTTCGCCGCGGTGAAGGGGATGTCGTACGTGCTCGTGGGCGAGGGCCTGTGGCCGTGGGCCGAGCTGGCGGCGCTGCAGGTGGGCCTTCAGAGCGCGACGCTGCTGGCCGTGAACAACGCCCGCGACATCGCCGGCGATCGCAAGGCCGACAAGCGAACGCTCGCCGCGCGCTTCGGCCTGACGTTCGCGCGCGCCGAGATCGCCGCGCTGGTGGCGCTGCCGTTCGTCCTCGCGCCGGCATGGTTCGCGGCGGGGAAGCCGGGGGCCGCGCTGCTTCCCTGGGGCAGCCTGCCAATTGCCGTCCGCCTCGTGCGCGGAGTGTGGACGGAGCCGCCGGGACGGCGGTTCAACGTGTTCCTCGCGTGGAGCGCGCTGCTGCAGTTGCTGTTCTCCGCGCTCACCTGCGCCGGGCTGGTGCTCGGGGGACGCTGATGCCCGAGCTGGTGGCGCCCCGCCCCGGGCTCGACACCGCCCTTGCCGGGCGAATCGACTGGAAAGACGACGCCGCGGCCGCGTTGATCCTCGCGAACCCGGAGTGGGTGGCACGAAGCGGCGAGGCGGCCGGGCTGGCTCGCCGGCTCCTGCCGGAGCTGGCGGGGCACGTCTTCGTCGCGACTTCCGGCACGAGCCGGGGTGAGGGGGCGCAGCCGCGCTGGGTCGCGCTGTCGCGCCGGGCCGTGCGCGCCTCCGCCGCTGCGGTCAACCTGCACCTGCGAGCCGAAGCCGGCGACGTGTGGGCGCACGCGCTGCCCCTCTTCCACGTGGGCGGGCTGGGAATCCTCGCGCGCGCGCAGCTTTCGGGGGCCCGTGTCGAGGACGCGGCCGGCGGCTCGTGGGACCCGGAACGGTTTCTCCGGCGCGCTGCCGAGTGTCGCGCCACGCTCGGCGCCCTGGTGCCGACGCAGGTCCACGACCTGGTGACGGCCGGTCTGAAGGCGCCTCGAACCCTTCGGGCGATCGTCATCGGCGGCGGCCGGATGGACCCGGCCCTGTATCGCGAGGCGCGCGCGCTCGGTTGGCCGTGCCTGCCGAGCTACGGCCTGACAGAGACCGCCTCACAGGTGGCGACGGCCCCGCTCGAGAGCCTGGCGGAGACGCACTGTCCCACGGCGCTGCCGATGCTGGCCCATGCCGAGGCGCGCGTCGACCGGGATGGCGTCGTCTGGGTGCGCGGGGCATCCCTGCTGACCTGTTACGTGGAGATCGAGAACGGCCGCGCGAGGGCATGGGACCCGCGGGCGGCCGACGGCTGGTTTCGCACGGGCGACCTCGGCGTGATGCACGCCGGCGGCCTCGAGGTCCGCGGCCGCGGCGCCGACACGGTGAAGGTGCTGGGCGAACTGGTCTGGCTGCCCCGCGTGGAGGCGGAGGCGGCGCGCTGGCTTGCCCAGGAGCCGATGCTGCGGGGGATGCGGGTTGACCTGGCCGTGGCTGCGGTGCCGCATCCGCGTCTGGGCCACGAACTCGTGCTGGCGGTCTCCCCGGCGGCCGGCGGCAGCGAGCTGCCCTCGACAGATCTGCTGCTCGCGTCCCTGCGCCGCTTCCAGGCAGCCGCGCTCCCGGTGGAGCGGGTCAGGCGGCTCGAGGTGGTGGAGACGATTCCCCGGACGGCCCTGGGGAAATGCCGGAGGGAGCTGCTGGCGTCGCGGTTGTCCCGGCCCGCAGCGACTCGAGACGTGCCCTGATCTCGGGCGGAATCTCGCGCTTGGCCCACGTGCGCCCCTCCACGAAGACGTGCGTCACGCGCGTCTCGGCGCACATGCGCGTCCCTTCGGCCGCCTCCAGGAACCGGGTGCGCACCGTGAAGGAGGTTGCGCCGACCTCGGCAACCTCTATCTCGGCGGCGTGCTGCACGCCCGGGCGCATGGGCCGCGAGAAGCTCGCCTCGGCGTGACGGATCGGCACCGCAAGCTCCTCCGACGCGAACCAGTCCTCCCAGCGTGGCACGAGGCGGGGCACCACGTGCTCCTCGAACAACCGGTGCGCCAGGGTGAGGATCCGCCCGAAGAAGAGGACCCCCCGCGGGTCTGCTTCGTCGAAATGCACCTGGACGGGCACGCGCATCGAGATCACCTCCAGGAAGTCGCCGCTACCTCGCGCCGGCAAGGCTCCGTATCATCGTCAGCAGCATGCTCACCGCCACCTCGTTGTGGCCGCCGCGCGGGATGATGATGTCCGCATAGCGCTTGGTGGGCTCGACGAACTCCAGGTACATCGGCTTGACGGTGGCCAGGTACTGCTCGACCACCGAGGCCATGGTCCGTCCCCGCTCGGCGACGTCGCGCTGCAGCCGCCGGATGAAGCGGGCGTCGTCGTCGGTGTCCACGAACACCTTGACGTCCATCAGGCCTCGCAGGGCCGCGTCGGCGAAGATCAGGATGCCCTCGACGATGATGATCCTGCCGGGCTGGGCCGACTGGCTCGAAGCCCTGCGGGCGTGCCGGGTGAAGTCGTACTCGGGAAGCTCGATCGGCCGCCCAGCTTTCAGCTCTTCGATGTGGCGAACGAGCAGGTCGGTCTCGAGCGAGTCGGGATGGTCGTAGTTGAGCGCGGCCCGCTCCTCGAGCCGCAGCTCCGGGTGGTCGCGGTAGTAGCGGTCGTGCTCGAGGACGGCCACGTGCTCCTGGCCGATGCTGTCGACGATTCGCCGCACGACGGTCGTCTTGCCCGACCCCGACCCGCCCGCCACGCCGATCACCACTGGACGCTGCATGGTGCACCAATCCCCGTTCAGACGATTCCAGGCAAGAGGATGACCCGGCCCAGCCGATCCGATCCCGATCCTCGCCGTGTCCCCGCTGGCAACGGCCCCCGGTCCGAAACCGGCGGGTCGGGCCGCATTTTCAGGCGCAGTTCAGCTACCCTTGTACTGGCGCCCGTTTTGCTCGGCAAGGATAGCAGGGTACGGGCCGTCCGGATTCACTCGCGAGAAAGGCGGTGAAGCGTGAAGCGGAGCCTCTTGGTGCTGTGCCTGGCGGCGGCTATCGCCCTGCCATGGCAGGCGGGCATCCTCGGACAGGCGGCGGAGAAGAAGCCGGACAACCAGTTGCCCGAGCGTTTCCGCGCCTTCGTGACCAATCTCGGCGACGTCCGGACCACGGCGGACAACAGGATGGTGGAGATGCAGATCTCCCGGTGGACGACCGAGGAGGAAGAGCAGAAGCTGTTCGAGGCGCTCAAGGAGAAGGGGCCCCGGGCGATGCTCTCGGTCATGCAGGGCCTGCCGGCTACCGGGTGGATCCGGTCGCAGGGCGGTCTTTCGTACGACCTCCGCTACGCCAGGCAGGCGGCGGGCAAGGAGGGGGGCCGGCAGATCACGCTGATGACGGACCGGCAGATGAACTTCTGGGAGCTGCAGAGCGCGACCGTCAGCCGCGACTACCCGTACACGGTCGTCCGGCTCGCGACCAACAAGGAAGGCAAGTGGGAAGGCTCGATGACGATCGCGACCAAGATCGAGCTGCAGGCGGGGATCCTGGTGTTCGAGGACCTTTCCACGCGGCCGATCCAGCTGATGTCCATCACCCACGAGAAGAAGAACGAGAAGAACAACGAGAAGAAGTAGGAATGACGCCGGCTCCCCCGTGACGGCACCGGGGAGCCGGGCGCTCTCGCTCTCCTACGTTTTCCGTCCCCGTCTTCGGTCCGTCAAGACATCAGGCCGCAGATGGCGACGACGTTGACGATGTCGTCCACGCTGCAGCCGCGCGACAGGTCGCAGTAAGGCTTCCTCAGGCCCTGGACGATCGGGCCGACGGCCTCGGCGCCGCCGATCCGCTCGGTCAGCTTGTACCCGATGTTCCCGGCATCGAGGTCCGGGAACACCAGCACGTTGGCCCGCCCGGCGACGGGCGAGCCCTTGCACTTCCGCTCGCCGATGGCCGGCACCAGGGCGGCGTCGGCCTGCATCTCCCCATCCACCGCCAGCTGCGGCTCGCGCTCGCGCACCAGGCGGGTGGCCTGCCGCACCTTCTCCACGTGCGGGTGCTCCGCGCTCCCCTTGGTCGAGAACGACAGCATCGCCACGCGCGGCTCGAGGCCCGTGACCGCCTGGAAGTTCCTGGCCGAGGTGATGGCGATGTCGGCCAGCTGGGCGTCGTTCGGGTCGGGGTTCACCGCGCAGTCGGCGAAGCAGAGCAGCCGGCCGTCGGCCAGCACCATGATGAAGTAGCTGCTGACGATCGAGATGCCCGGCGCGACGCCCACGGTGTGGATGGCCGCCCTGATGACGTCGCCGGTGGAGGAGACGTTGCCGCCGACGACCACGGCGACACGGCCCGTGTCGAGCATCAGGCCGGCGAAGTAGAGCGGCTGGCGCGCCATCGCGTCGGCCTGCTCCATGGTCAGCCCCTTGGCCTTGCGCTTCTCGAACAGGAGCGCGGCGAACTCGTCGTGCCAGGCGCTGGAGGCCGGGTCGGCGATCTCAATGCCCGCCAGGTCGACCTGGTTGGCCGCGGCGAGCGAGCGGATGGCGGCCTCGGCGCCGACCAGGACCGGCTCGGCCAGCCGGTTGTCGCGGAGGATGGCCGCGGCGCGCAGCACGCGCGCGTCCTCGGCGTCGGGCAGCGCCGCGCGGACGGGCCGCGAGGTCGCCTTGGTGCGGATGTCGGTGATAAACGGGTTCATAGAGAAGGAATCAGGAATCAGGAATCGGGAGTCAGGATCCGGGATCGGGAATCGGTCGGGAAGCGGGACCCAGGGGTTGGGCACCCCCGAATCCCGAATCCTGAATCCGGAATCCCGCTTCAGCACGGGAACGGCAGCGACTTGACCGCGCGAACGGTGTCGCGGGCGAGGATCAGCTCCTCGTTGGTCGGGATCACGTACACGGGCACGCGGCTGTCGTCCGCGCTGATCAGCATCTCCTTGCCGCGGACCGCCTGCAGGTTGCGCGCCTCGTCCAGCTTCACCCCCAGCCACTCCATGTCCGAGAGCACCTTGCGGCGAATCGTGGACGAGTTCTCGCCGATGCCCCCGGCGAAGCAGATCGCGTCGGCGCCGTTCATCTCGGCCAGGTAGGCGCCGATGTACTTCTTCACCCGGTGGCAGAACATGTCGATCGCCAGGATGGCACGGCGGTCCTGGTGCTCCTCGGCCTCGCCCTCCAGCTCGCGCATGTCGTTGGTCAGGCCGGAGACGCCGAGCAGCCCCGAGCGCTTGTTGAGCGTGGAGAAGATCTCGTCGAAGCTGCTGCCCTCCTTGTGCACGAGGTAGTCGATCACGGTGGGGTCGATGTCGCCCGAGCGGGTTCCCATCATGAGCCCTTCGAGCGGGGTCATCCCCATCGTGGTGTCGAACGACTTCCCGCCCTTGATCGCGCACGCCGAACAGCCGTTGCCCAGGTGCACCGTGATGATGTTGGTGTCCTGCCGCGACCTGCCGGTCAGCTTGCGGTAGCGAAACGCGATGTAGCGGTGCGAGGTGCCGTGGAAACCGTACTTGCGGACCTTGAAGCGGCGGTAGAGCTGGTAGGGGATGGCGTAGAGATACGCCTTCTCCGGCATCGTCGAGTGGAAGGCCGTGTCGAAAACTGCCACCTGTGGCATCTGCGGGCCCAACAGCTCGCGCGCGGCGAAGATGCCCTTGAGGTTGGCGGGGTTGTGCAACGGCGCCAGGTCGATGCAATCCTGCAAACCGCCGATCACGGCGTCGTCGATCAGAATCGAGCCCTTGAAGCGCTCCGCCCCGTGGACGACCCGGTGGCCGACCGCGTGGATGTCGCTCAGGCTGGTGATGCCCGGGATGCGCGTCTCGGGCTGCGACATCCACTTGATGATGTAGGCCAGGGCGGCCTTGTGGTCGCGCAGCGGCGCGGCGCCCTTGAAGGGCGTCTGGTTGCCGACCTGGAGCGTGATGATTGCCTCGCTGCCGATGCGCTCGATCAGGCCCTTGGCCAGCTGCTGATCCGTGTCCTTCGCGATCTGGTCCTCGTCGGTCGCGATGATCTGGAACTTCAGCGATGAACTGCCGCAATTGAGGACGAAGACGTTCATGTTGGGAATCCTGACAGGGGGCGATGAGTTCCCCGAATTATAGTCGGAAAGGCGGGGTGACCGCGAAACCGGGTCGCCCGATGGGGGTAAAGTAGCCGAGGTCCCCGAGGGGAGGTGCGCGTGAACGGCAGAGGATGGGCGCGAAGCCTGGTGCTGGTGGTGGCGGCGGTGGGGGTGACGGCGGTTGCGCACGCGCAGAGCGCGGGCGCCAGAGCGGCGGCGGGCCCGTTGCGGGTGACCTCGCCCGGCGGCGCGCTCGAGGTGACCGTCGCGACCGATGGAGTTCTCACCTGGTCGGCGGCGCATCGCGGCCGGACGATCCTCCGCCCGTCGCGTCTCGCCCTGACCCTTGGAGACGGCCGCGTGCTCGGCACCGCGCCGAAGGTGACGGCAACCTCAGTGCGGTCCATCGACCAGGCACTGACGCCGCCCGTCGCCTACCGGCGCGCGCGGGTTGCCGACCGCTGCCAGGAGCGGCGGATCGACTTCGCGGGCGACTTCTCGCTCGTCGTCCGCGCCTACGACGACGGGGTGGCGTACCGGTTCGTCACGCGGCTGCCCGGCGAAATCACGGTGCGCGACGAGGACGCCACGCTGGTGTTCGAGGGCGACCACCTGCTGTACTTTCCCGAGGAGGAGAGTTTCCAGTCCCACCAGGAGCGGGAGTACAAGCGGCTGCGGATTAGCGAGATCGGCCCCACCCGTTTCAGCTCCCTCCCCGCCCTGGTCGTGATCGAGGGGGGGCCGAAGGTGGCGATCACCGAGTCCGACCTGTTCGACTACCCCGGGATGGACCTCAAGAGCGGGTCCGAAGCGCACACCCTGCGGGGCCTCTTCCCGGCGTACCCGCGGAAGGTGCGGATCGAACGCGACCGGGACAAGGTGGTGGTCGAGCGCGAAGACTACATCGCGAAGACGCGCGGCACCCGCGAGTTCCCCTGGCGCGTGCTCGTGGTGGCCGAGCGCGACGAGACCCTGCTCGACAGCGACATTGTCTTCCGTCTCGCCTCCGAGAGCCGGATTGCCGACACGTCGTGGATCAGGCCGGGCAAAGTGGCGTGGGACTGGTGGAACGCGAACAACGTCTACGGCGTGCCGTTCCGCGCCGGCATCAACACCGACACCTACAAACACTACATCGACTTCGCCGCCGAGCACGGCATCCCGTACGTGATCCTCGACGAAGGCTGGTACAAGCTGGGCGACCTCATGGCCGCCGCGCCCGAGCTCGACATGCCGGCCCTGGCCGCCCACGCGAAGCAGCGAAACGTCGGGCTCGTCATGTGGGTCGTGTGGAAGACGCTGGACCAGCAGCTGCAGCCGGCCCTCGACCAGTTCGCGCGCTGGGGCGTGAAGGGGATCAAGGTCGACTTCATGCAGCGCGAGGACCAGTGGATGGTGAACTTCTACGAGCGGGTCGCGCGAGAGGCCGCCGCCCGGCACCTGCTCGTCGACTTCCACGGCGCCTACAAGCCCACCGGCCTGTACCGCACCTGGCCGAACGTCGTGACCAGCGAGGGGGTGCTGGGCCTCGAGCAGAGCAAGTGGGGCCCGGCCGCGTCGCCCGACAACGCCGTCACCTTCCCGTTCATGCGGATGCTGGCCGGCCCGGTGGACTACACCCCGGGCGCGATGCTGAACGCGACGAAGGCCGACTTCCGCCCGGTCTTCAACCGTCCGATGAGCCAGGGGACGCGCGCCCACCAGCTCGCGATGTACGTCGTCTTCGAGAGCCCGCTCCAGATGCTGGCCGATTCACCCTCGAACTACCGGAAGGAGCCCGACAGCCTGGCCTTCCTCTCCGCCGTTCCGGTGGTGTGGGACGAAACGCGTATCTTGAGCGCGAAGGTGGGGGAGCACATCCTGGTCGCGCGCCGGTCGGGCAGGGAGTGGTACGTCGGCGCCCTCACGAGCTGGGAGCCGCGGGACATCGAGGTGGACCTGGGCTTCCTCGGCGCCGGGTCGTTCACCGCCGACATCCACCGCGACGGGCCCAACGCCGACCGGGCTGGCGTGGACTACGTCCGGGAGCAGCGGCCGGTCACCTCGGCTGACCGGCTGCGCGTGCACCTGGCCCCCGGCGGCGGCCTGGCGGTCCGGATCGTGGGGGCCGTACCGAAAGCGTGAAAGAAGTCACCCGAGGGGCCGAGTCACCAGGGGGGCCGTACCGGAAGTGTGAAGAACGCATCGTTCTTGTACGGCTCCCATGGCAGATCTCGGTCGTTCAGACGGGCTATACTCTTCTCTGGGCTTCCTGCTTCAGTAGCACAGGCGTCCCGCCTGTGCCAGTGCAGCGCGACGGCGCGGTCTGCGCGCACCTTCAGCCGAAGGAGAAGGCGATGGCTTCGTTCGAGCGACACAGTGACGTCACCTGGGAGGGATCGATCCGCGAAGGCAAGGGGGAGGCGGTGGCGGGGACCGGCGCGTTCACGCTGCCGGTGACCTTCCCGTCGCGCATCGAGGACCCGGCTGGCCGGACCAGCCCCGAGGAGTTGATCGCGGCCGCGCACGCGGCCTGCTACGCGATGGCGCTGACGGCCGCCCTGGGCCGGCGCAACGCGAGCGCCAGCCGGCTGAAGGTGACCTCGACGGTGCGCGCCGAGCTGGCCCAGGGCATCACCATCACCGCGTCGCACCTGAAGGTGGTGGCCGAGGGGCTGCAGGGGATTAGCGCCGCCGACTTCCCGCAGTTCGCGCGCGAGGCCGAGCAGGGATGCCCCGTTTCGAACGCCCTCAGGGGCAGCCTGAAGATCGACGTGGACGCGCAGGCGGTCTAGCGCCATGGCTTCGCTGCTCGATCGCGCGGGGCGTCCAGTTCCCGACGCCGCGCTCGCCGAGTTTGCGAGGGGGTTGCGCGGAGCGACCCTCTCGCCGGGCGACCCCGGCTACGACGAGGCCCGCCGCGTCTTCAACGCGATGGTCGATCGCCGGCCCGGCCTCGTCGTTCAGCCGCTGGATGCCGCCGGCATCCAGCACGCCGTCCGTTTCGCACGCCGGCACGACGTGCTCGTCTCCATCAAGGGAGGCGGCCACTCGGCACCCGGTCACGCCGTCTGCAACGACGGCCTGTTGATCGACCTCTGCCGGATGCGTGCAGTTCGCGTCGATCCCGAAGCTCGAACCGCGGTCGCAGAGGGCGGTGCCACCTGGGGCGAGTTCGACGCCGCGACGCAGGGGCACGGGCTTGCCGTCACCGGCGGCCGCATCCGGGGGACCGGCATCGGCGGCCTCACCCTCGGCAGCGGCTCGGGGTGGCTCGAACGCAAGTTCGGCTACACGGTGGACAGCCTGGTTGCCGCCGACGTCGTGCTCGCCAGCGGCGACCTCGTCAGGGCCAGCGACCACGAGCACCAGGATCTCTTCTGGGGGCTTCGCGGCGGCGGCGGCAATTACGGCATCGTCGTCCGCTTCGAGTACCGGCTTCACGCGCTGGGTCCCCTCGTCTGGGGCGGGATGCTGTTGTTCCCGCGCGACGGCCGCGAGCGCGAGGTGCTGCGGGCGTATCGCGACTTCATGGAAGCCGCGCCCGACGAGGTGGGGGGGGCTGCGGCGCTCGTCACCGTGCCGCCCCTGCCGATGATTCCCGAGGCGGCACGGGGGAAGGCGGCGCTGGCGATCATCGCGGTCTATCTCGGGCATCCCGGCGAGGCCGAGGCGGCGTTCGAGCCGATGCTTCGACTGCAGCCGGCGGCGGCGCTCGTCCAGCCGATGCCGTACCTCGCCGTCCAGGGCCTCCTCGATGAGGCAAACCAGCCAGGGAAGCGCAACTACTGGAAGGCCGACACGTGTCCGTCGCTGCCCGACGCCGCGCTCGACGCGTTGCTCGGCGCGACGGCACGGCCAGCCTCGCCCCTGACGACGGTCCTTCTCCAGCCGATGGGCGGCGCGGCCGCCCGCGTCCCCGACGATGCCACCGCAATGGGCTGGCGGCAGGCGAAGTGGTCGCTGCACGTCTTGGGGATGTGGGAGGACGCCTCGGACGATGCACGGCAGGTGAGCTGGGTGCGGGCGGTGACCGGCGCCATGGCGCCGTGGGCCCAGAAGGCCACCTACCTCAACTATCTGATGGACGAGGGCGAGGGACGTGTCAGAGACAGCTTCGGGCCGCACTACGCGCAGATGGTGGCGCTGAAGGACAAGTACGATCCGACCAACTTCTTCTGCATGAACCAGAACATCAAGCCGACCGCCCACCTGGGAGGCGTGGCGGGGATGTAGAACGTGGAGCCGCCGCAGGCGCGGCGGCTCTCTCCTCCGGCGGAGGCGGCGACTACTTGCCGAGCTGCAGGATCTGCAGCTGCTGGGCAGCCAGGGCGTCGGCGTGCTTCAGCAGGACCTCCGCCGCCTGGTCGCCGTACTTCTGGCGGACCTCGGCGAGGTCGCGGCCGTCGGTGAAGGTCTTCATCACCTTCTCGGCTTCGGCGGTCGCCGCCGCCCGCTGGTCCTCCGGCAGCGCAGCGATGCTCGCCTTCTGCGCGGCCGCCATCTGCTCCAGTTGCTGGTTGCCCCCCATCTGGTTGAACAGGAGGCGGAGGTTGGCGGTGAGCTGGGCCGCCTCGCGCACCGCGTCGAACTGCTCGGGCGTCAGGCCGAGGGCCTTGCGCTTGGCCGCCAGCTTGTCGTCGAGCTCCTTGCTGTACTCCTGGGCAATGCCGACCTGCTGGAGGGCCTTCGACGTGTCGCCCTTGGCGCTCTCGAGGTTCTTGCGGCTCTTTTCGGCGTACTCCTTCACGAGCCGATAGGCTTCCTTCTGGTATTCCATGTAGCCGGTCACCAGCGCCTCGGTGATTTCGACCCGGGCGGCCGGCGCCGCAGCGGTCTCGGGCGAAGCGGCTACCGCCGGCTCGGCGGCGGCCGACGTCTCAGGTTCCGGCTGGGCGGGCTCTTCAGATTTGCCGCCGCACGCGGCGAGCAAGGCCGTGGCGGCGAGCAGGGCGGTGGCAGCAAACGGGCTGAT
Source organism: Vicinamibacterales bacterium (assembly GCA_035348395.1). GTDB lineage: Bacteria > Acidobacteriota > Vicinamibacteria > Vicinamibacterales > Fen-181 > JARKSS01. The sequence continues at coordinate 18,642 of DAOPQX010000016.1, forward strand.
GCGAGTCATGTCGTCTCCGTGGCGGGGGCGACATACTATACCCCGTAGTGCTGTTTCAGGAAGCTACTGGGGCGGTTCGAGCAGCCCGCGCAGCCGGGCGGCGAACGCGGGGCCCAGGCCCTGCTCCTCGTGCTTGAAGTACACGAACACGTCGTCGCACCCGCCCGCCGCATCCCGGATCGCCCCCGCCCACCGGACGATGTCGGCGTCCTGGTAGCCCTCGTCACGCAGCCGGAAGTAGGCGTGGGGCGCGGTCATCTCCACCGGGGTGGAAAGCCTCTCGCTGTCGGCAATGCACAGCGCCGCGCCGTGCGACCGCAGGCAGTCGAACGACTCGACGTCGTGCCACGACGGGTGCCTGAACTCGAAGGCCGGGCGCATCGCCGGCGAGAGCAGGCGGAGGAAGTCGTGCAGCACCCGCACGTCCTTCTTGAAAGCCGGGGGCAGCTGGAACAAGAGCGCCCCGAGCTTCGGCCCGAGCGCCGCGGCCGCACGCCAGAACGTTTCCACGTCCTGGGCGCAGCCACGCAGCCGGGCCACGTGGGTAATCCGTTGCGGGGCCTTGAGTGTGAACCGGAAGCCGTCCGGCGTGGCGCCGGCCCAGCCCGACAACAGCGACGCCGTCGGCATCCGGTAGAACGTGTAGTTGATCTCGACGCTGCGGAACCGCTCCGCGTAGAAGGGGAGCATCTTCGCGCTCGGGAAGCGCTCGGGGTAGAAGGTGCCGCGCCATTCCGGGTAGTTGTACCCGGACGTACCGATCCAGTACATGGACGCCGCCTGTTCTGAAGCCTTTTGCCGCTGCGATTATAGCGTGGTGTGACCAGCCGTGCGGCTTCGTGCCATAATCGGCGCTGCGGATTTCCGGAGGATTGCCGAGTGAGACCGCTGCGTCTGTTCGCCCTGGCCGCTCTTGTCGCCGCGCTGGCCGCGTGCGGCGATTCGCCGACCGCGCCCTCGAGCGGCGTCTTCACCCAGACCGACCTGGTCGTCGGGACCGGTGCCGACGCGACGGCCGGCAGGAACCTGACGGTGCACTACACAGGGTGGCTCTGGGACCCGTCGAAGGCCGACGCGAAGGGGCTCCAGTTCGAGACCTCCCGCACCGGCCAGCCCCTCGTGTTCACGCTCGGGGCGGGGCAGCTGATCGCTGGCTTCGACCAGGGCCTGGTGGGGATGAAGGTCGGCGGGCTGCGGCGCCTGATCATCCCGCCGTCGATGGCGTACAGCTCGAACCGCAACGGCCCGATCCCGCCCAACGCGACGCTCGTTTTCGAGATCGAGCTGCTGGAGGTCGAGTAGCGGGGGTTACGAAGCCCCGCCCCTGCCTCAGCCGCCCAGCCTGACGCGCAGACCGAAGCGGATCGTCGAGATCCGCTCGTCCAGTTCCCCCTCGCCGTCGTCCCGCGCGCCGCCCTTCAGCGAACCGTAGTTCGCCTCGCCGTAGAGGGCAACCCGCCGGCTCAGCCATCCCTCGAGACCGCCGCCGAAGAGCCAGCCCCACCCCGCGGTCCGCAACTCCAGTTCCTGCGTCCCGCCCGGGATCGTCTGCTGGACGCCGTCGATCGTGAGCGTCCTCGTTTCGATGGTTTGGGTGGTGTGGAAGGTGGCGCGGTGGTGCGTGGCGCCGCCGCGCGCGTAGAAGCGCACCGGGCCGACCGGCACGCCGACGAGCAGTGCCGCCGTGATGACCTGGGCGTCGAGTGTCGATTCGTAGCTGTAGGTGCTTTCCTCGCCGGTGGCCTTCGCCGACGAAGGCTTCAGGAAGCCGCCCTCGATCCCGAAATACTGCGACAGCCAGATCGACGCCCCCACCGAGTAGCCCGGCTTGAACGCGCTGGAATCGCAATCGAGCGTGCCGCAGGCCGACTGGGTGAACCTGCTGAAGTTGGTGAAGGAGCCGTCGCCGAAGAGCATGAGGCCCTTCGGGGCCGGCCGGCGCGGCCGCTCGGCTGGCTCGGCCTCGATGTTCAGGAGCCAGTCGGGCGGGACGGGCCCCTGCCGCACCCAGAGGGTCGGCGCCGCCGGCGCAAGATCGACGAGCAACGAGGTCGAGGACTGAAGCAGGACGAACTGTCCGACCTCGGTTCGGGTGCACCCCGTCTCGGGCGGCGGCGGCTGCATCGTGCGCTCGACCAGCGTGATCGAGCGAACGGCCTCGCAGACGTCCACGAGCACCCGCGCGTCGGTCTCGGGGCGGCCAAGCTTCTCGGGGGGGAACGCCAGGCGGGCAATCCCATCGGCTCCCGCGCTGGCCCGCCCGAGCGGTTCGCCGTTCCACCGAAGCTCGATCGCGGCGCCGGCGGGCGCGTTCTTCACCACGACCGTCTGGGCGCCGGCGACGCCGATCGCCAGGGTCACGTTGAGCGCGGCCGCGAGCGCCGCGCGCCGCCAGAATCGACTCATGCTCGTTACCTCGCAGGGCCCGACGTCCGGAGACATGGTTGAGTATGTTACCGCACAAGCCCGCCGTCCCGGGCGAGGGCAGTTCTGCCATCCGCTTCGACGCGGGAAAGCGGCTTGCATGCAGGAGCCTTTCGGGTCGGAATCTCCCATGGACAGGGTCGGCCGTTACCAACTTCTCGACAAGCTCGGCGAAGGCGGCATGGGCGTCGTCTACAAGGCCTACGACCCGCTCATCCAGCGTGTCGTCGCCGTCAAGCTGATCAGCTCGGCGAGGACCGACGACCCGGTGCTGCGCGAGCGCTTCTTCGCCGAGGCCCGGGCAGCCGGACACCTGTCGCACCGCAACATCGTGACGGTCTACGACCTGGGCGAGGAGAACGAGCGCCCGTACTTCGCGATGGAGTTCCTCGAGGGAGAGGATCTCGGCCGGATGATTCGCCGCGGGGCGCCTCCCACCTTGATTGACAAGATCGACCTGATGGCGCAGGCGGGCCGCGGGCTCGCCTACGCGCACGCGCGCGGCGTGATCCACCGCGACGTCAAGCCGGCGAACATCTTCGTCACGACCACAGGCGACGTGAAGGTGCTCGACTTCGGTCTCGCGCGGCTGGCGCGCCCCGTCGGCACCGACTTGACCAGGACGAGGCCGTTCGTCGGCACCGTCAGCTACATGGCGCCCGAGCAGGTCCGCGGCGAGCCGGCCGACGCCCGGACCGACCTGTTCGCATTCGGCGTCGTCCTCTACGAGATGCTGAGCGGCGGGCGGCCCGCATTCGAGACAGACTCGTTCGCCTCGACGATGCATCGAATCCTGACTGAGGAGCCGGAGCCGCTCGCCGGGCTCGACGCGACCCTGCCCGAGGAGTTGACCCGCGTCGTCGAGCGGGCGCTCGCCAAGTCGCGCGACGAGCGATACCAGCGGGTGGACGAGATGCTGGCCGATCTCGCTGCCTTCCGGGCGAGCCTGAACGCGGGCGCCGAGCCGCACGCCCGGTTCACCCCGACGCCCGGTCCGCGCCGCGCCAGCCTCGAGGGGCTCGACGTCACCGTCGGACACGAGGCGGCCGTGGACGTGCGCACGCCGCCTCCCCGGGCCCTTCCCGCGTCGCCGGTTCCCGCATCCCCGTCCCCGACCCCCGTGAGCTCCGTGCCAG
>DAOPQX010000017.1:0-21393 GCA_035348395.1 Vicinamibacterales bacterium
CGCGCCTGCCGATCTGCCCCGGCTGAACGAGGTCTCGACGAACGGCGTGGTGCTGGCCTTCGCCGTCGGCCTCTCGGCGCTGGTCGCCGTGGGCCTGGGCCTGGTGACTGCGTGGCGGGCCACGCGGCGCGACCCGCGCGAGGCGCTCTCCGACGCGCGTGGCCAGGCAGGCGGCGGCAGCTCGCGCGTCGGACGCGTCATCGTCGCGGCCCAGGTCGCCATCACCGTCGTGCTGCTGGTCGGCGCGGCTTTGCTCGGCCGGAGCCTGCTGCGCGTGCTGGCGGTGGACCCGGGGTTCCGGACCGAGGGCCTGGTGGCGATGGACCTCTCGTTCCCCTACTCCGAGGACCCGGCGGCGCGAGCACGGCTCACCCCGTTCTACACGGCCACCTTCGAACGGCTGCGCGCCATCCCAGGGGTCGAAGACGTTGCCGCGGCCAGCAGGGTGCCGATGGATGGCGGTTTGCCGGACGGCCTTTTCGCCGTGCTGCGGCCGGGCGAGGAGGCTCCGAAGACCTTCGACGATCTCCACGGCCTCTTCGAGCAGAAGGACAGGCTCGGCACGGCCGACTTCTGCGCCGCGTCGCCGGCGTACTTCCGTGCGCTGGGGATTCCGCTCGTCAAGGGCCGGCTGCTGGACGAGCGCGACGGCCCCGACGCCCCGCACGCGACGGTCATCAACGAGTCGCTGGCGCGAGCGCAGTGGCCCGGCGCCGACCCGATCGGCCGCACGATCGAGTTCGGCAACATGGACGGCGACCTCCGGCCGCTCACCGTCGTGGGGGTCGTCGGCGACACGCGCGAGTACGGGCCCGAGCGACCGCCGCGGCCCACCTTGTACGTCAACCTGCTCCAGCGGCCCCGCTTCTGGGTGACGGTCGTCATCAAGGCGAGCGGGGATCGCGCCCCGGTGATCGCGGCCGCGCGCGGGGTGCTGCGCGAGCTGGCGCCCGAGGTCCCGCCCCGCTTCCGCACCTTCGAGCAGATCTACTCGGCGGCGCTCGGCGGCCGGTACTTCAACCTGGCGCTGCTCGGGGCATTCGCCGGCACCGCCCTGATCCTCGCGGTGGCCGGCATCTACGGCGTGATGGCCTACAGCGTCACCCGGCGCCGCCGCGAGATCGGCGTGCGCGTGGCGCTCGGCGCGAGCCCCGGCCACGTCCGCCGGCTCGTCCTCGGGCAGGGCCTGGCCACGACGGCCGCCGGCGTGGTTTGCGGGCTGGTGGGGGCGTTTGCGCTCACCCGAACGCTCGAGAGCCTGCTCTTCGGCGTCACGCCAACCGACCCGGCCACCTTCGTGCTGGTGATCGCGGTCCTGGCGGGCGCCGCGCTCGTCGCCTGCTACGTCCCCGCGCGGCGGGCCACGCTGTCCGATCCGGTGGTCGCGATGCGGGAGGAGTGACGAGCAGACGGTAAGCGCTGCCAAGCGTCAGCACAGGGCGTGAGCGGGTGACGCGGGGCGGAGGGCCCCCGCTCGCCTGGAGCGCGACACGCGTGACAAGTGCTTTTCGCGCGAAGCCGAGCGGGGGGAGCCCCGCGGCAGGACCCGCGAACGCCGCGGTCAGGGGTTTGGGATCAGAGCCTGGGCGACCTCGGCGTTGAAGCGGCACTTCGATCGCTTCAGGTTCTCGACGAGCTGGAAGAGGCCACGGCGGGCAGCCTCGCGCGACGGGCGCTCGCCCTCGCCGTTCCAGTAGGCCACGACCTTCGCGAAGTCGTCGGGCGCGGTGACGGTGAGGATGCAGCGCGGGTTGCCGATCTTCTTGTACGGCCACCACGCCCACCCGATGCCGTGCTTCTCGACCAGCGCCACGCACTCGCTGAACCACTCGTTCGTGTTCTCGCCGCTCTCGCCCAGCCAGATCGGCAGGCGGTACTTCTCCCGCAGGGCGAGGAACGGCGCGATCGCCTCCTCCGTGTTCGGGTTCCAGTACTTGTGGAAGCTCATGACGAGGTTGCCGTCCCACGGGTCGGGAAACCCGTTGTAGTTGTTCCCCCAGCCGTTCCCCTCGACGATGATGAGGTGCCGGCGGTCCACCTCGCGGATGGCCTGCGTGATCCTCTTGTAGAGATCCCAGATGGGCGCGTTCGACACGTCCTCGCGCCCGTTCTTGTCCTTCCCCTCAAAGGTCCAGTTCGGCTCGTTCAGGATGTCGTAGCCCCCGATCCAGGGCTCGCCGGCGTAGCGCTCGGCAAGCTTGCGCCACAGCGCCACCGTCTTGCGCTGGTCTTCCTCGCTCTCCCAGAGCGACGGCTTCGACGGGTCGTAGTCGGAGATGTTCGCGTCCTTCCCCTGGCCGCCGGGGGCCGCGTGCAGGTCGAGGATCAGGTACATCCGGTTGGCCCGGCACCAGGCGAGCAGGTCGTCCACCATGTCGAACCCGGTCTTGAGCCAGGTGTCGTGTCCCTTCACCCTCTCCGCCTCGATCGGGAGCGTGAAGAGGTTGTAGTGCATCGGCAGGCGGATGCTGTTGAAGCCGGAGCGAGCCAGCAGGTCCACGTCGGCGCGGGTCATGTGGTTCTTCCGCCAGAGCCGGTAGAACCGCTCGGCGTCCTTCTCGCCGACCAGGTCGGTGATGCGCGCGCGGATCGTGTGCTGCGTGCCTTCCTTCTTGATGCCCAGCATGTAGCCTTCCTGGAGCATCCATCCCCCGAGCCCCATGCCGCGCAGCAGCACCTCGCGGCCCCGCCCGTCCACGATGCGATCGCCGTTTGCCCTGAGGAATCCGGAGGGCTGCGCGGACACCGATCCTGCCCCGCCGAGCACGAGCACCAGCACCAGCGTGAACCCCAGCACCTTGTCAATCATCGGCCTCGTCTCCCGCCCTCCGCGCCTCCACCCGGAGCGCGGACATGAATGCAGCGTGACAGTGTGACGGCGTAGCCTCTGTGCCGCTGCGCCTCTGTGGTGAACGCCGACACGTCACGCGATCGCGAAATCGATGAATCCCCGCTCCACGTCGGTGCCGATCAGTCGCACGCGGACCCGGTCGCCGACGTCCACCCCCTCGAACCCGCGCTCGAGCCGCCCCTCGACGGGCGGGGCCAGCAGGCGGACCCACGTCCCCTTCTTCGCCGCGCCGGTGACGACCGCGTCGAAGACCTGGCCGACGCGGCTCTCGAGCACGAGGGCGGCGGCGGCTTTCTTCACGCGGCGCTCCACCTTGCGGGCCTCGTCTTCCATGTCGGTGCAGTGGGCCGCCAGCTGCTCCAGTTGGTCCTCGGAATACGGGACGGCAGCTCCCGCGAGCGCTGCCTTCACCAGCCGCTGGGTGACCAGGTCGGGGAAGCGCCGGTTCGGAGCGGTCGAGTGCGTGTAGTCGGTGGCGGCCAGGCCGAAATGACCCGGGCCGTCTTCGCCGGCACGCTCGCGAAGCAGCGAGGCCAGGCCGGGCACGCGGGCAACCGCCGGCGGCATGGGCCCCTCCCCCTCCAGCCAGGCCGCGGTGCTCTCGTACGCGAGCTTGGCGCGGCTGCACACGAGCGCCGGGTAGACCTCGGCCTCGGCGACAGCTGTCGGTATCGCTGCCGCAGGACGACGGGTCGATCCGGGTCCTGGTTGCCGTGGCCGACCATGCCCGCGATTCTATCGGAAGTCGGGGTGGCGGGCGCCGCTTACCGGCAGGGACGTTCGACCGGGCGGCGGGGGAAGATGCGAGCGGCCTCACTGCCGTCAGCCGCGGCCTCGGCGGCCTGCCGCGCGATCACCTGCACCGCCCGCACCATCGACATGAGGCCCATCCCCTTCCCCATGGAGATGTCGCGGCGGAAGATGTCGTAGACGATGTCGGGAGAGACCCTGGCGATTTCGGAGGGCGGCAGCCCCGAGAGCCCGCGGTCGAGGATCACCGCGAGCGCCTTGGCCGAGACGCCGCTCGGGTTCTCGACCGCGAAGTGCAGCGCGAGCATGCCGTCGTCCTGCACCACGCCCCACGCGAAGGCCTCCGACTCGCACGCCGGCACGCGGTTGATCTCGGGAAAGGGCCGCCGGGCCACCTCCGGCGGCACCTCACGGAACCGGTTGGCAAAGGAGAGGAGCAGGTCGGCGCGGTCGGCCGGGTCGGTCGCGAACGAGAGGGTTTCGATTGCCTCGCCGAGCCGTCCCGGGTAATCGCTCACCAACCCCTCCGGTTCCCTGTTCCCCGTTCCCAATTCCCCATCATGACACCAGCACGCCCACGGCAGTGCCGGTCCGCGCTTGCCGTCTTCCGCCTTCCGTTCTCCGTTACTGTTCCCTTTCGATCGGCACGCCCACCAGGTTGCCCCACTCGGTCCAGCTGCCGTCGTAGTTGCGGACGCGGTCGAAGCCGAGCAGGTACTTCAGCACGAACCAGGTGTGCGCGCTGCGCTCGCCGATCCGGCAGTACGCGATCACCTCGCGGCCGGGCGTCAGGCCCTGCTCCTCGACGTAGATCCGCCGAAGCTCCGGGCCGCTCTTGAACGAACCGTCCTCCGGATTCACGGCGCGGGCCCACGGGATGCTCTTCGCGCCCGGGATGTGGCCGCCGCGCAGGGCCCCCTCGTTCGGGTAATCGGGCATGTGCAGCCGCTTGCCCCAGTACTCCTCGGGGCTTCGCACGTCCACGAGCTGGCCGTCCGCGTTGGCGAAGGCGAGCACCTCGTCGCGAAACGCACGGTTGGTGCGGTCGTCGCGGCCGGGGGCGCTGTAGCCGGCACCGCTGAAGCGCGGAATCTCGCGCGTCAGGGGCCGGCCCTCCTTCTGCCACTTCAGCCGGCCGCCGTCCATGATGCGCGCGCGGGTGTGGCCGAACAGCTCGAACACCCACATCGCGTAGCAGGCCCACCAGTTGTTCTTGTCGCCGTAGAACACCACGGTCGTCTCGGGCGTGACACCGAGGCGGTCCATCAGGGCGCCGAAGGCGTCGGAGCCGATGTAGTCGCGGCGCACCTGGTCGTTGAGGTCGGCGGTCCAATCCACGTGGACCGCCCCGGGGACGTGACCGGAGGCGTAGAGGAGCGTGTCCTCGTTCGATTCGATGAGCCGGATGGCGGTATTGTTCAGGTTCTGCTGAACCCACTCGGTCGTGACCAGAGCCTCCGGATGGGCATACCCGCGTACGTCGATTTCCTTGAGCACCGCTTCCATGGGGGCCATCCTTTCAAGCGGGCGGGGCGCCGCCCGGTGAAGGTCAGGGGTATCTTCGAAAGTATGCTTCGATTATGCGGCCGGCCGGGGTCGCCGCTCAAGGCGACCACCTTACTTGAAAGCTCGGCGGAAGATGCGCTCCACGTCGGCCTGGTCCTGCTTCACGGGCGTGCAGGCGAAGATTCCGCCCATCGCCGAGAGCGAGTTGGCGGCCAGCGCGGGGATGTCCGACTCGTTGACGCCGTAGCCCGACAGCGTCTCGCCGGCGAGGCCGGAGGCGGCGATCAGCTTCTCGAGCGCGGTGACGAAGGCAAAGGGCCGATCGCCCTCGGACAGCGAGTCCACGTCCTCTCCCATCGCCCGCGCCAGGTCGGCGAAGCGTGTGGGGTTGCGCTCCGCGACGTCGGTGAAATAGGCGACCGAGAGCATCGTGAGGCCGGCGCCGTGCGGCACGTGCGGGTAGAAGGCGCTCACGGCGTGCTCGAGCGAGTGGTGCGAGATGCACGACGAGAGCGTCTCGCAGATCCCCGCCGCGGTGTTCGCCCAGGCGAGCGCGGTTCTCGCCTCCATGTTCGTCCCGTCGGCCACCGCCACCGGCAGCCAGCGCGCGATGAGCGACACCGCCTCGAGGGCGAACAGGTCGCTCGCCGGCTGGTGGCACGTGGCGAGGTAGGCTTCGACCGCGTGGAACAGCGCGTCCATGCCGGTGTAGGCGGTCTGCTTCGGCGGCAGCGTCACCATCAGCTCGGGATCGACGATCGACAGCGCCGGGAACGTGAAGTCGCAGCCCCACCCGACCTTCTCGCGCGCGTCGGGATTGCTCACCACGGTCCAGGGGTCGGCCTCGGTACCCGTTCCCGCCGTGGTCGTAATCGCCACGATCGGCAGTGCGCCCTGCTCGGGCTTCTTCCGCCCGCCGGCGGCCGACATCATGTAGTCCCAGTAGCGCCCCGGGTTCTTCGCCATCACGGCAATGCTCTTCGCCGAGTCGATCGACGAGCCGCCGCCCAGCCCGACCACGACGTCGCAGCCCTCGGCCCGCGCGATCGCGGCCGCCTCCTCCACCTGCGCCGCCTCGGGGTTGGGACGGATCCGGTCGTAGACCACCACCTCGACGCCGCGCGAGGCAAGCAGCGACCGCACGCGCTCGAGGCTGCCCGAGCGGCGGGTCGACCCTCCCTGCCCCACCACGACGAGCGCCTTCTTCCAGGGGAAATGCGGGGTGGTGGCCAGCTCGGCCAGCTTCCCGGGGCCGAAGATGAGGCGGGTCGGCAGGTAGTACGTGAACGAATTCATCGAAGCTCCTTCGTGTGGGAATCGGGCATCAACGTGCACTCGTGAGCGCGATCATAGCGCGCCTGGGTCCCGCCGTCGCCGCGAGCGTAGCGAGCGCCTGGCAAGAGGGCTTGTCCGCCGGAGCCGCGAGCGTAGCGAGCGTTCGGCGAAGGCGGATTGACACGAGCACTCGCCGCGATATACAGACACAGGGCCCTGGAGGAGGTGAAGGACCGATGGCCATCATCAGCCGCCGCACGTGCCTGTCGGGACTCGGAGTTGCCGCCGCCGCGCTCGGCGCCGCCCGCGCCGGGCGGGTTCGCGCGGCCGGCGTGCCCGCACCGGAAGGCGCCCTTCAGGCCGCCTCCCAGGCGCCCGCGCGCCTCGACATCACCGAGTTCCAGCCGCGCAGCATGCTCCACGTGCCGGCCACGCGCGTCGAACGGGCGCGCTTCCCGGTGATCGACGTCCACACCCACCTCGGCTTCTCGGGCCGCGAGGGCATGAGCTTCGCCGCCCGGCCCGAAACGCTCCTGCCGGTGATGGACAGGAAGAACGTGCGGATGATGGTGAACGCGACCGGGGGATCGGGCAGGGGGCTCGACGAGAGCCTGGAGCGGTTCGACAGGCGGGTGCCGGGGCGGTTCGTGACCTTCGCCGAGCCGCGGTGGGAGGGCTTCAACCAGCCCGGCTGGGGGCAGCGCCAGGCCGAGGAACTGGGGCGGGCGCGCGAGGCGGGGGCGCGGGGCCTCAAGGTGCTGAAGACGCTCGGGCTGGGGCTTCGCGAGAACGGCACGACCGGCGCCCTGATCAAGGTGGACGACCCGCGCCTCGACCCGATGTGGGACGCGTGCGCCGCGCTCCGGATGCCGGTGCTGATCCACGTGGCCGACCCGGAGGCGTTCTTCCTCCCGATCGACCGGTTCAACGAACGGTTCGAGGAGCTGAACAACCACCCCGACTGGTCGTTCCACGGCGCCGACTTCCCGTCGTTCCGCGAGCTGGTGGACGCCTTCGACCGCATCGTCGCGCGGCATCCGAAGACGCAGTTCATCGCCGCGCACTTCGGGCTGAACGCCGAGAACCTGCCGTCGGTGTCGGAACGGATGGACCGCTACGCCAACCTGCACGTGGACACGGCGGCGCGGATCGGCGAGCTGGGCCGCCAGCCGCGTTTCGCGCGCAGGGTGTTCGAGCGGCACCAGGATCGGATCCTGTTCGGGACCGACGCGGTACCCGACGGCCACGACACGCCGCAGCAGGTGTTCGGTGACGACCTCTACGAGATCTATTTCCGCTGCCTGGAGACCGAAGACGAGTACTTCGACTACGCGCCGGCGCCGGTGCCGCCGCAGGGCCGCTGGGCGATCTACGGGCTGGGCCTTCCGGAAGGGATCCTGCGCAAGGTGTACCACGACAACGCCGCGCGCCTGCTCGGGCTCTAACGAACCGGCGTTCAGCGCCCTCCGCCTTCCGCCCCCGCTCCCATGCCTTTCGTCAGCGCAGCCGCGCGCCGCCCGGCAGCAGGTACTGGATCGGCCAGGTTTCGGTAAGCGACTCGACCGCCTCGGACCAGGAGAACGCGGGGTCGGCCGGGTCGCCGGGAATCCACTCGACGCCCGGCAGCACGTCGCCCGCGGCTCGCGCGAGGAGGCTCGCGTCGCCGCGCCCCGCCACGGCGACCCGCGCGGCCCCGAGCTTTGCGCGCGAGAAGCGCGCGGCAACCTCGACGTCCTCGAGCATCTCGAGGAAGTACGGGCGCCCGGTGAGCAGCGAGTTGTAGACGTAGTTGGCGAGGACGCCCGAGAGCGGGTCCGCGTAGGCAGCCTCCTCGTCGGCGGGCGCAAGCGTGGGGTCGTCCACGCTTGCCGCGCGGTACCGCATCCGGGTCTCGCCCGTGCCGCGCAGGTCGAAAGAGACCACGTCGAAGCCGGCGTCGAGGCGGGCGCGCAGTGCGGCCCAGTCGGCAGGGGTTGCCTTGCCGTCGAGGGAGAGGTCGAGCAGGACCGGGCGAGCAGGGGTAGCTGTGGGGTGCTCTACGCCTGTCGGGTGCACGTGCAGCAGGGGCATCACGAGCCCTCCGCTGTGACGAACCACGTACCGGTCAATGGAGATGCCGCCCACCGCCGTCGTGCCCCTCGCCTCCCAGGCAATCGCCGCGCGAGGGGTGACGCGATCCCACGGCACCACGGGCCAGGCGTCGATCCTCGGGAACGAGGCGGAGCGGTAGAGCGCGCCCAGCGTGCCGGCGCCGCTCCCGCGGGTGGCGCGGTGGTAATCCCTGATGATCTCGACGAGCGGCCGGTCGTCCTCGAGATCGACGCGCACCTGCCCCGTGGCGGTGCAGCGGAGCGCCTCGGCCGGCAGCGGCGTGAACGGTTCGAACCCGTGGCGCGCGGACAGGCCGTTGAACCGGTCGAGGAAGGCGAACACGGCGTCCTGGTTCTCGTCCGAGAAGCGGTGTTCGTGATAGCCCTCGACCATCGCGACGCGGCCGGCCCCGCCGAAGCGCCGGTAGATCGCCTCGATCTCGCGGAACGTGCGGCGCGCCCCCTCGATCGGCACGAAGTCTTTCACCGCGGACGCGACGATGAGCGGGCGCGGGTGGACGAGCAGCAGCAGGCCCGGGTGATCGATGCCGCCTGACACGCTGCCGTAGGGGTCCTGCTCCGGGTCGCTGTCAGGGTCCTCGAAGATGCGGTTCGCCATCCGCATCGGCAGCGACGTGATGTAACACGACGGCGCGACGACGGCGATCCGCTCGTCGAGCGCGCCGATGGTGGCCGACTGGAAGCCGCCGCCGCTGGTGCCGGTGATCGCCACCCGCCGCCGGTCCACCTCGGGCCGCGTCAGCAGGTAGTCCAGGGCGCGAATGCCGTCCCAGGCCTCCCACCGCGCCAGGTTGGCTCCCGCGAGGCAGGCAAGGTTGCCGAGCACGGCGTGCTCGCCGCAAACCAGGTTGTAGCGGCTGCGCCCCCGCGCCTCGTCCCAGAACTGGCTGCGCTCACCCTGCCCAACCGGGTCCCAGCAAAGCACGACGTACCCGCGGCGAACCAGGCGCACCGCGATCTCCTGGTAGTTGCGGAACGCCTTCCCCAGGGGACTGTGGCCGCAGGGGAGCAGCACCGCGGGCCGCGGGCGTGCGGGGCCGTCCGGCAGATACAGGAGCGCGGGGACGTGCAAGCCGGGCACGCTCTCGAAGATCACCTTCTCGATCCGGTAGCCCTCGGCGGGAACCGTGCCGACGATTCTCGCGTTCAGCGGAGTCCGTTCGTTCGGCAGACCGCCGATCGCCGCGAGCAGCCGCTCGCGCGTGCGGCGCTTCAGCGCCTCGAGGTCGGCTTCGTTCCGCACCGCAGCCCAGTCCGCCAGCCGCTTTGAATCCTGCGCCCAGGCCCGATCCAGCTGGTAGCGGAGGTACGGGGTGATCCGCGGGCCGGCGGGCGGCTGCGGGTCGAGCACGGTGAACGCCTCGACCGGCGGCACCTCCGAGGCCCGGCCCGCCCCGCCGTTCGCGCCGGCCAGGAGCGCCAGCCACTGCTTCGCCATCAGCCGGTGGTACGGCTCCGTCATGTGAATGCCGTCCAGGCAGAGGAACCGCCCACGGTCGGGGCTCGCCTCGAGCAGCCGCCGCACCTCCACCACGATCGCCCCGCTCGACCGCGCGACCGCCGCCTGCCTCGCCATCACTTCCGGCTCCCGATCGAGCGGGTCGAGCACGTCGTCGAAGACGAAGACGCGCGCGCCGGCGGCCTTCAGCCCACCGACCATGGTCTTCAGGGCCTCGAAGTCCTCCTCGGTGCGGTTCGCCACGACCAGCAGCACCGTCTGGGGCTTCCAGGCGAGCACGTCCTGGTAGAAGCGCTTCAAGGCGCGCGAGGAAGTGAGGCCCCCACCCTGGAAGAAGCGGAAGGCGACCGCCGGGTTCTCGCGCTGGAACATCGCCTCGACGATCGGCGCGAACGCCGAGGGCGACGACCAGTGCAGGTCCATCGTGAACGAGTGGCCGATCACGGCAACCCGCTGCGCCGGCATCGCGCGCATCCCGGGGATCAGTCTCGCCACGTCCGGCTCCTCGAGCAGCTCGCCCGCCAGCACGTGCGCGTCGCGAACGCGAAGGTTCTTCTCCCCCCAGTTCCAGATCTTGCGGCCAGCCAGCTGCCACTCGGCGGCGGTGAGGCCGAAGGGCGAGGCGCACGCGCGCCCTTCCAGGCGGCGCCCGGCCTCGAGCATCGCCGCGTCCGAACCCGAAAGGCCAAGCGGCCCCAGGTACACCGGCAGACCGAGCGCGATGTAGAAGCGATAGAGGTCCTGCAGCAGGTCGCCGTCGCGCTCGACCTCCAGCACGGTCTGGTAGAGATTGGCGATGGCCCGCAGCGACAGAGGCGGCGCGGCCTTCTGCCGCGACAGGTCGGCGGCGAAGACGTTCACCGGCAGCCGCTCGCTCAGCTTCAGTCCGCTCGACTCGAGCGGCGCGAGGTCCTTGGCCGGGTCGAACGAACTGGCCTGGCCCGCAGCCCACGCGGCCACCTGGTCGCGGTCGGAAGCCAGCAGCGCGGCCTGGTGCTCGACCAGCGCCTCGAGCTGCGCGTCGGTGAGCCCCTCTCCCGCATAGCACGCGGCATCGCCCTTCCCGCTTCGCCGGGCGAGTAGCACCTGGAAGGCGTGCACGCCGGCAATGTTGGCCTCGACGAGGCGCGCCAGCCGCTCGCGGCCCGTCGTCACGTCCTCCGTGGAGGTGGCATCGCCGGCCGCCGGGCCGTGCCACACGCCACCGCCGAAGGTGGTCACGTAGATCGAGGACGGATCGGCCGGGTCGATCACGACACGGTGGCCCCACTTGAAGTTGAAGCCGGGAACCCGGTGCCAGGTCTCGCCGCGGTCCACCGACCGGAGAACGGCCTGGTCGAAGCCGCACGCGTACATGACGTCGGGGTTGCGCGGGTCGATCGTGACGTCGTACACGTGCCCGGTGGCCCCACGGGCGCGGCGCCAGGTTCCGCCGCCATCGTCGCTGATGAAGATGCCGCCGCCGGTGTCGCCGCCAGGGGTGGCGACGGCCCAGGCCGACAGATACAGGCGCCGCGGCTCGCGGGGATCGATGGCCAGGCCGTTGGGCCCGTTGACGCCCGGCGGAAGGTCGAGCTTCCTCCAGTGGTCCGCGCCGTCACTCGACACGTAGAGCGCGCCGTCGTCGGCGTTGCCGATGCGGCCGCGCTCGCTGCGTCTTGCGACGACGAGGTAGAGCAGGCCGGCCGGATCCTGCGCGAGCCGCCACGCGAACGGCTGTTCGCGGGGGTCGGGCGCGAGGCCGGCGTTCTTCAGCGTCCACGTCCGCCCGTTGTCGATCGACTTGTAGACGCCGCGGCCGAACGCGGCAGCGTAGAGGGTGCGCTGCCCCTTCGGGCTGCGGGGATCCAGGATGAGGTGCGTGACGGCGGATTCCGCCATGGCGCCGTTCGACGGCGTCCAGTTCCGTCCACCGTCGGTGGAAACGGCAACGCCGCCGCGGAAGCTTGCCGGATCGGTGCGCCGCCACATCTTGGGCCGCGGCAGGTCGTGGGTGCCGCTGAACCCGCCCCAGACGAGCCCCTTCACCTCGGGGTCGAAGACGACCCAGTAGGCCGTGTTGCGCCAGGGCCGCGGGATGCCGGAGCTCGAGCCAATCCAGGTCGCGCCTCCGTCCTCGCTGCCGAAGAGCCCGATGTCGGTGGTCGCCACCAGCACGTGTTTCGGATCGAACGGATCCCACGCCATCCCGTAGTGGGTCGTGACGTCGAGACCGCGGCTGACCCAGGCGTCGCCGTTGGCGCGCGCCGAGTTCACCTGGGCCCACGTGCGGCCGCCGTCGGTGGTGCGGTAGGTGCGGAACAGGTCGGTGACGTGGCAGACGAGCGGATCGGAGGGGGCGGCGCCGATGTCGTACGGCGCGTCGAGCCACACCGAGCGGCCGTCCTCGACCGCGCGCGCCTCGATCCACGACGGCTCGAAGTTGGCGGCCGGCCGGTCGGATTCGCGGTGCACGATTGTCCACGTGCGCCCGCCATCGGCGGTCCTCGCGACACCGTTGAACGGCTTGCCATCGCCGTCCTTCGCGCGGAGCCCCCGAAGGCCGACGTAGGCGGTCAGGCCGTGGCGGGCAGAGGCGCTCACCGGGCCCAGGCGCGGCCGGGAGGTGTGTGCCGGCCCCCAGGTCTCGCCGCGCCCAACTGCGTCGCCGAACAGCTCGCTCAGCCTGCCGTTGGCCTCCACCCAGTGGGCGCCCGAATCGCGTGAGACGTACATGCCGCCGCGAACTCCCGCCTCGCCCGCTTCCAGCGGCGCCGTCGCGTAGACGAGAGTGGCGCCAACTTCGGCATCGCGGCCCACGCTGCCGGAATCGAAGCGGACTCCCGCCGGGGCCGGGCCGCGCCGCCACCTGTCGCCGGCCCTGACGAAGACGCCTTCCTCGGCAAGCAGCTGCACGGGCCCACCGGCGATGCCGGCCCAGATCGCGAACACCCGCTGCGCCGGGAGATCGCCGATCGCCGTCCACGTGCGGCCGCGATTCGCGGATGCCAGCACCGTGGTCGTCTCGGGCTCCGAGCTTCCGGGCGGCCCGGGTTTCCTCGCCTGGATCGCGGCGAACAGGCGGTTCGAGTCCGACTCGTCCACGCCGATCGCGTGGATGACGACGTCCTGTCCGCTGGGATAGAGCGGGTCGTCGGTCGTGTAGACGGTTTCGGCGTGATCGCCCCACCCGTTGGCGACCGTGTTCCGCGCGGGATCGGGAAACACCATCGCCCAGGTCTTCCCCCGGTCGTCGCTGCGGAAGATCGCCGAGGCGGCCGCGTAGATGACGGAGGGATCGTTCGGGTCGAAGGCGAAGGCGCTCGCCCCGGTGCCGAGGTTGAACATGCGCCACGACACGCCGCCGTCCACCGTGAGGTACGACCCGGTCATGTCGCAGGTCTGGGCCGCCACGTTCGAGTCGTGCGGGCTGATCACGGGGTGGAGCGTCGTGCCCCCGCCGCCGGGTCCGACGACGCGCCACCGGTCGGTTCGCGCCGAGCGGGCAATGCTGGCGCCCTGCTCCACCGCTGAGACATCGGTCCTTTGCGCCGCAACCGGCGCCAGGCAGGCTAACGCGCACAGAAGCGCAAGGAGGGTTCGTCTCGCCGGCACCGGCATCATGACCGCCATTCCTCCCTTCGCGCGCGTATCGCCTCGGCCACCTCGACCGACTGCCGGACCGCTTCGAGCGAGGGCCGCGGGGGAAGCCCGGCCGCGAGGCTGGCGAAGAACGCCTCGTACTCGCCGTAGAAGCCGCCGAGCACCACCGGGCCGGCGCCGGCCGCGCCGCGCACGTCCTCGACGACCGTGGCCCGCTCGAGGTGCACGAGGCGGCCAGGCGTGTCGTATCCGCCCCACATCGGGATCTCCACGAACAGCGTGTGGTCGCGCGCGTGCAGCTCGGCCCGCTCCACCACGACGCCTGCAACCGGGCAGCACGCGATGTGCGCGGTCACGCCGGATCGAAGCACCGCGTCCATGAAGATGTTGGCGACGCCGGGGCCCAGCCCGGGCAGCGGCTGGTAGCGGAAGCGGATCTCCCCGTAGTCGCTGCCGGCGATGAACCGCACGGCGTCGATCGCGTGGATGGCGGTGGTCGAGAAGTCGGGGTCGCGCCGGTTCACCCGGACCATCTCGTAGCGGATGTGCTGGAGCGGCGCCGAATCAGGCAGCTGCTCGACGCGCTCGCGCAGCCGGACGACCAGCGGAGCGTAGCGGCGGTTGAACGCCACCTGGTGCGGGATCGCGCGCCCGTCGCGGCCGCGTTCACGCGCGGCGGCGGCCAGGCGATCCACCTCGCCCACCCTCTCGCCCGGGGGCTTCTCGAGCAGCAGCGGGATGCCGCGCGAGAGAACCCGCGTGCCAACATGGCAGGCGAACCGGACCGGCACGACCACCGCGACCGCGTCGGGCCGCTCGGCGTCGAGCATCGAGTCGAGGTCGGCGTACGCGCGGGCGAAGTGGAAACGCTCGCGGAACGCTTCCGCCTTCGCGGCATCGGTGTCGCAGCACCCCGCCAGCTCCAGGCCGGGGTGCGAGGCGGCGTAGAGAGCAAGTGACGGACCGTGCGAGCTGACGGCGTGCTCGCCGCAGCCGATCAGGCAGAATCGCATGGCCGCCTCACTGGCCCTCGACCGACCGGGCCCCCGTGTCCACGACCTCGAAGTCGGACCCCTTGATTTGCGAGAGCGTCTCGAGCCCCTTCAAACGCCGGTCGGGCGCGATCGACATGTGCCAGTCGCTGCCGTTGTCGGCCACGAACATGCCGTACTTCTTCAGCCCCTTGAGGATGGCCTGGACGTGCGGCGGGAAGGGGGTCACGTCGAAGTCCTTCCGCAGGCGGAACCGCTCCCCCATCCGCGGCAGCGCGGGGTCGGTCTCGCGGCTGGCCCAGTGGGTGGCCGGCAGCACGTAGGCGCGCCGCGTCCGGCGGACGGTGAAGCGCATCGCGTGCTCGACCATCCCGCGCTCGCACTCGTCGTAGCGGACGACGGCCGGGAAGATCGGCAGGCCGGCGGCGTCGGCGGAGGTCCAGCGCTCGGGGCGGAGCGCCCCGGTCTTCAGGTCGAAGGTCGCGTTGTTCGACGCCTCCCAGCCGGCGTCGGTCTTTCGCGCCTGCCAGAACTCGTAGAGCTTGCCGTTCCCCGGGTCCACCACGATGATGTGGCGGTCGCCGGTTCCCTCGCGCTGCAGCTGCTCGAGCGTCTGACCGGGCTTCGGCAGCGCGTCGACGTCCTCGTTGCGCTGCATCGGCCAGTTCTCGATCGGGGCGTTGTCGGGCACCGGGTAGGGTCCCGGGTCCGACTCCTCCGGGTAGTCGAGCAGCTTCACCGGCACCCGCGGCTGGTTCGGGGGCACGATGATGAACCCCATGTCGAGATTGTGCTGCAGCGGCTTGTCGGGGCCGATGATGGCGATCATCTTCTGCGAGTCGGGGTGGACGGGCAGCGCCGAGATGTCCTGGTTCCACGGGTTGTCCGGGGGGAACACCTGCAGCGCGGTCAGGATCCGGTCGGCTTCCGGCGTGTCGAACATGACCGGCTCGGTGATTGCCGGCATCGGGGGGGGAGACTGCTGCGCCGGCGCGTTCGCGCAGGCACCCGCGGCGGCGGCGGCGGCAGACAGGCAGAGAACCACGAGATGGGAACGGGTCGTTGAGAACATGAAGACTGCTCCGGTGACGGGCTACATGGGCCGAAGCCGCAGGCGGACGCCCCGCCGTTCTCCGAGATCCACTCGCGCAGTCCCTGCGGCGCTGGCCTGCGTGAGAAGACGGCCGGCAGGAGATCCCGGCGCGAAGTTCGACGTCAGCTGCACCTCGTAGGAGCGGTGCGGCTCGAGGCCCGCGAGCACGAGTGCCGGTGCGGCGAGATCGGGCAGGGTGACCTCGGCCGCCGCCGGGAATCCCGGCGACGTGACGAACAACGCCCCGCCGTGACCCTCGACAACCGCGCCGGCAAGGTTGTGCCCGCGGACGGCCTCGATGCGGCGCGGCGGCGCGCCGCGGTCGCCGATCTCGAGCACGTGCAGGAACCGATCGTCCCGCGCGGGGACGGCGGGGGTGACCTCGAGGCGCCAGGCTCCAGGCACCACCGACCGGCGGTTCGAGGGCGACAGCCGCTCGAAATCAGGCCCCCAGAACGTCTTCCACATCCGGCGCAGCACGGGGTCGGCGGGGAGCGCGCCGCCTTCCGGCGGATCCAGCGGCCAGTTGGCGCCGGTGCCCCACTCGCCGCCCTTCTCGTCGCCCGGCGTCCAGAACTCCCAGCCCGGGCCGCCGCGCACGATCACCTCGCGGGACTGCGGAAGGACGGCGTGCACCCGCAGGCGGCCGCCGCCTTCCTCGAAGGTCGCGAGGCTGGCGTTCGGCCAGGACGTCCCGCCGTGGCCCACGTCGCGCTGCGGACCGTCGGCTCCTTCTACCGCCGGGGCGTTCACGCCGTGCAGCAGCCAGGCTTTCCTGTACGAGGGATCGACCGACCGCACGTCGTCCGACACGAAGAGCACGTCGGCGGCCTCGAGCCAGAGCAGGTCGCGGACGAACCGCCGCAGCTTCGAGGGCTGGTAGGCCGCGGTGCCGTCGCCGCGCACGTAGGTGTAGGCGCCGGGCCGCGCCTCGTAGGCGTCGATGCGCCCCCGGTCCCAGAGGTCGCGCGTCCGTTCCCAGTCCTCGAGGCTGCGCACCGAGTTCCAGAAGCGCGACGAGTCCATGCGCTGGCCGCCGTCGTTGGCGGCAGGCCAGAGGTTCTCGCCCCAGAAGAACGTCTCGCCCGGCTGGTAGACGAGGATCGTGTTGTGGGCGACGGTGCGCCGGTAGTAGTTCAGGTAATGGGGGCTCTCGGTGTCGGTATAGTCGGCGCCGCTGTCGAGCGCGAGGTGCCCCTTGCGGAAGATCGCGAAGTGGTTGGTGTCGAGGTGGTCGTGCTTCGCGAAGTAGGGCCCGCACGAGAACTCGATCCAGGTGTCGCCAGGCTCCCACCCGCCGCGCATCACGAGGTGGTTGATGCCCGGGAACAGGCGCTGGCGCGGCAGCTCTTCGGGACGCGCCAGGCGCGGATCGCGCGGCGCCACCGAGCGGTCGCTCCAGAGGAACTCGAGCACCGGGAGCCGCCACTCCTTCGGCAGCCAGCCGCTCTGCTGCAGGAACCATGCAGCGTACGGATCCTTGAACCGGTGCACCGCGTACCCGAGCACCACGGTGTCAACCGCGTCCAGGGGCGGGAACTCGTTGTCGTCGTCGCGCGCCGCCGAGCCGTCGGGCAGCACCTTGTAGAGGTAGCCGGGCCCCATGTTCGCAAAGACGCCCCAGCGGCGCGCGGGGTCCTCGCCGGTGGTCGTCCGCCTCAACTCCGCGAGCATGGCCAGCGGCGTGAAGGTGATCCGCATGTAGTCCATCGACTCGTGGTAGCCGCCGGAGGGCGCGACCAGCTCCGAGGTCTCGAGCATGTTGTCGAGCGCCCGTCCCGCGTGCGCCAGCAGCAGCGACGCCCGTGCGGCGGTTGGCGGGTGGCGCTCGGCGGCTGCCAGCGCGAAGGTGGCGAGTGTCAGCTCCCTGATCGAGTGGTTGTGGAACGACGCGCTGGCGGGATCCGCGAGCGACTGCAGCGCGAGCATCTGCTCGGCGCCCGCGACAAGCTCCTGCGCGACCTGGTCTTTCAGCCCCGCGTCGAACAGCGGCGAGCCGTACAGCCAGTCGAAGGCCAGGGCTCGCGCGACGTACTGGAAGTACGGCCTTGAGTTGCGCGGCACCGGCAGCCTCACGCGCCGCATCTCGTCCACCGCCCGGCGCGCGAACGATTCGTCTTTTGTCAGCAACCAGGTCAACGCCCAGCCTGGCAGGTCGTCGGACGGGCGCTCGCCTGCGGCATACTTCGCCTCGAGCGCCGCCAGGCTGGTGAAGGGATCGGAAGCAGCCAGCAGCATCCGCGGCCGGTCGTTGGCGCCGGCCACGGCCAGCCAGCATGCGCAAACGCCCAGCACCAGCAGGCTCGAGCAGCGTCTCATCCCGCCTCCTTCAGCGGCCGGCGGCAGGCGTCACCTCGAAGGGCGTCTCGCGCACGACCGCGGTGTGTCCGACCTCGTCGGCAATCTCGACGCGGGCCACGTAGCGCCCGGGCGAGAACGGCGCCAGCGAGATGGGGCCGACCGACGGCGCCGCGCCGGGGGTGTCGAACGCCTGCTCGCTGCTCTTCGCGACCGCCGCCCCGTCGCGAAGGACGCTGAAGGACGCCTTGATCGACGCGCGCCCGGTTGCCGGGTCGAGCCGCGCGTTGTGGACCAGCACCAGCAGGCGCAGCGACCCGGCCTGGTCGAGCACGTTGCCGGCCCGCGGCCGCAGGCGCTGCGACCCGATGGCAAACGCCGCATACGGGTCGGGGCCCGCCGGCGCCGCCGTCGCCTCCTCGAGGCCCGCGAGAACCGCGAGCGGGCTGACGACGAGCGAGCTGCCGGCGTAGTCGGGCGACTCCACGTCGAGGGTGGTCGTCGCCCCTCGTCCGGTCGCAGGGTCGAGCACCGCCAAGGTCACCGCGAATCGCCCCGGAGGCAGTGACAGACCGTGGGAACTGACGAACGACCCGTCGGGCGCGACCTCGGCAACCACCTCGCGCTCGTCGCCCGGCACCGCCGAACCGGATGAGCCGGCCGCGCGCGCGATGGCCTTCAGGCGGACGAACTTCTCACTCTCGGGCACGGGCAGCGAGCCCGGGGCACCGCGGAGCAGGCCCGCGACGTACGAGCCGGCCTGGGCCGGCACCTGGATCTTCAACTCGAACGAGAGGGTGAAATCGGCGGAGGGCCGGTCGAGCAGCGCGGCCGCCCCGGAGGCGGGCGGCGCCGCCAGCGGTCGCAGGCGGCCGTCGGCGCCGAACTCGTAGCCGATCTCCGGATGCAGGATCAGCCCGGCCGCTATCCGGGCCAGCTCGTCCAGCGTCCGGGCGCTCTCCTCGAACTCGCACCCGTCGTCGAACTGCAGCTTCAGGTCGCCGCCGGGCATGCGGAAGGTTCGGGCGGGGCTGCT
This sequence comes from Vicinamibacterales bacterium, assembly GCA_035348395.1. Lineage (GTDB taxonomy): Bacteria > Acidobacteriota > Vicinamibacteria > Vicinamibacterales > Fen-181 > JARKSS01. The sequence goes on from DAOPQX010000017.1 coordinate 18,954, forward strand.
CTTGTAGACCCACAGCTCGGGGCTTCTCGCGCCGTCGCGCGTGGCGTTGCGCGACACCGGCTCGCGGGTGCGGTACCGGCTCGGGGCGGATGGCCTGGTGTCGAAGATGTTGCGCAGCTCGCGGCCGGTGACCTCGTCGGGGTGCCCGAGCAGCATGACGACCTGGCCGCAGGCCGTCACCGATCCCTTCTTGCCGGCCTCGCCGAACCGGGCGTCGGCGTCGGCCCGCGCCCGGTCGGCCGCGGCACGGAAGCGGTTCTCGGGCGAGCCGGAGGCCGGGTCGCGCCGCGCCCAGAAGATGCGGACGAACGTCTCGAGGTCGTCGGCCTTCACCCGCCGCAAGACCTCGACCTCCTCCGGCACGAGGAGGAGGCGGTGCTGATCGAACCACTCGCGCACGGGCGGCTCGAGACGCTGGGCGGCCGCGGGCGCCGCAAGGAGCGACGCGACGGCCGCCAGCAGGATGGTCTTCAGCGTTCGCATGGTGGAGGAGGGGGTGGGGCAGGCTCGAAGGCCTGCCCCACGCTGTTGGGATCGCGGCGCGGGCGAAAGACCCGCGCCACCGCTCAGAATCGCATGCGCAGCCCGAGGCGTATCTGTCGTGACAGCGCGAAGCCCTCGACGTTGGCCTCGGCTGTGGAGCCGAGCACACCAGTCGTGCCGTTGTCCTCGATCCCGTTGACGAGGTAGTCGGTCATGTCGAGGAACTCGCTGCCCGGCCCGGGGAAGAACTGCTTGCGGTTGAACGCGTTGTCCAGCAGGCAGGTGAACTGCAGCTTCGCGCCGCGTATGGACACGACGTCCTTGTAGAAGGCGAGGTTGACGATCCAGTTGCCCGGTCCCTCGAGGCTGTTGCGCTTCGTGTTGCCCGGGAACTTGCCCGGCGGCGGCATCTCGTAGGCGCCGGGGTTGAAGAACATCCCGCTGGGCACGTTCGCCTTCGGGTCGCCGATCTGGTCGCCGCGGTAGCTGTCGCCCACCCAGACGCCCGTCGTGTCGGGGTTGAAGCCGATGTTGTACGGCGTGAACGACGAGCTGAGGACGAAGTACGGGGTGAGGTTCGCGCCGCTGCGCGCCTGGAAGATCGCCGACACGGTCCACCCGCCGAAGAGAGCATCGGCCCAGGCGGGCATGTCGGCGGCGTAGGCGCGGCCCCGGCCGACCGGCACGTCCACCGTCGCGTTCAAGATGAGGCGGTGCTTGACGACGTACGGGTCGGGTCCGCGGTCAGCCTCGAGATTGTACGGGTCGTACTGCAGGACGCCCAGGCTCGAGTTGCCCGAGTCGGGGGCGTTGCTGCTCGAGGTGGCGTAGGTGTAGGCCAGATCCAAGGCGAAGCCGTTGCGGAAGCGCCGGGTCAGCTCGAGCTGGGCCGCGTTGAAGCGTCCCGACCCGGTGTTCTCGATCATGTTCACGTACGGACCATACATCGGGAACGGCCGGCGGTAGTTGTACGAGGGATCCCAGTTGTAGAGATCCTCGGTGCTCGGCTTGACGCTGTTGTACTCGCGGTTGACGAGCAGCTTCCGCATCGTCGATCCGAGGTAGCTCACCCGGACGCCCATGTTCCAGGGCAGCTCGCGCTCCAGCGTGACGTTGTACTGGTAAATATCGGGTGACTGCACGTCGGGCCAGACACCCTGCGTGCCGAAGTCGTCGTTGCCGGGCATGCCCACGCCCTGGCTGAAGGCGTTCGCGAAGGGGCCGGGCTGCCGCTGGATGGTGTAGCGGAACTCGTTGGTGGCGAGCTGGTCGCGAATGCCCTGGATGGCGGTCGTCGGGTGGAAGAGCCCGAACCCGCCGCGCAGCACCGTTCGCCCCTGCCCGTCGAGGCGGTACGCGAAACCGACGCGCGGGCTGAAGTTGTTCGTGTCGGTCTTGATGAGCGTCTTGGGAAGCGAGAGGTCGCCCGCGAGCTTCACGTGGCTGTAGTAGGGGCTGTCGGGATTGCTCAGGCCGTAGGGGAGCAGCGACCAGACCGTCTGGTCGGCGACCACGTGGTACCCGCCGTCCTTCGCCTGGAAGTTGGCGAGCATGTTGTTCTTCTCGTTCCAGCCGCCGGCCAGCTCGTAGCGCAGGCCGAGGAAGAGCGTGAGGTCCTTGTTGACCCGCCAGTCGTCCTGCACGAAGGTGGCGAAGTCCCACGAGTAGCCGTTCAGGTCGCCACGGGTGCTGACGTGTTCGTCCACTCGCGTGGGCATCCCGAGCAGGAAGTCGGCGAACGCGTTGCCGGTGAACCCGCCGTTGAAGCGGTACGCGCCGCGGTGGTTGAGGCCGCGCCCGAAGCCGTCGATCGCGCTGTTCCTGCCGATCAGCACGCCGCCGCGGAGCGAGTGACCGCCCGCCATCCACGAGATGTTGTCCGCGATCGAGAAGGAGTTCTGCTCGATCGTGCGGTTGTTGTTGCCGGTGAACCTGATTTTTTGGAGAGACGCTTCAA